>JAFZFL010000033.1 GCA_017555925.1 Bacteroidales bacterium
GGTCTTACAAGAACTGGGAAGCCAACGTTATCTACAAAATCATATACATCTGCAAGGGTAGACAACTCTTTCCAGCGTGGCTGGTCAATGCCAAGATTATCCAACATAGAAGAGAAGCGGTGTCTGTCCTCTGCATTGTCAATTGATTCGGCAGATGTACCCATGATTGGAACATTCACATTGTCAAGTTTCAATGCAAGGTTGTTAGGAATCTGTCCGCCCACTGAAACAACAACACCATGAGGCTGCTCCAAGTCGTAGATATCCATAACTCTCTCAAATGTAAGCTCATCAAAATACAATCTGTCGCACATGTCATAGTCTGTAGATACGGTCTCAGGATTGTAGTTGATCATAACGCCTCTCCATCCGCAATTCTGGATTGTCTTCAGGGCGTTTACGCTACACCAGTCAAACTCTACCGAACTTCCGATTCTGTATGCACCTGAACCAAGTACAATTATTGATTTCTTATCGTTGGTGTACTCAATGTCATGTGCTGTACCGTTATAAGTAAGGTATAGGTAATTGGTCATTGCAGGATACTCTGCAGCCAAAGTGTCAATCTGTTTAACAACAGGAAGAATGTTAAGTCTCTTTCTGTGGTCTCTTACAACCTTAAGATACAAGTCTGTATCAATGGTATCTTTGTATACCAATCTACCAATCTGGAAGTCTGAGAAGCCCTGACGTTTTGCCTTCTTCATAAGCTCATAAGGCACATCGTCAATATTTTCGTATCCCGACAGCTCTTTATCTGTCTCAATCAAACCGTAAAGTTTGTGTAGGAACCATTTGTCAATCTTTGTAAGGTCGTGGATCTGGTCGATGGTGTATCCTGCCTTGAATGCTTTGGAAATTACGAAGATACGGTTATCTGTAGGTTCACTTAAAGCTTTGTCGATATCATCAACTTTAATGTCTCTGTTTGCAGAGAAACCGTGTGCTCCTTGGCCAATCATTCTCAAACCTTTCTGGATGGTCTCTTCAAATGTGCGGCCAATTGCCATAACCTCACCAACACTCTTCATGCTACTGCCAATCTCACGGCTAACTCCCTGGAATTTTGACAAGTCCCGACGAGGAATCTTACATACAACATAGTCGAGAGCAGGCTCAAACATTGCTGGGGTATTTCTTGTAACAGAGTTCTTCAACTCAAACAATCCGTAGCCCAAGCCCAATTTTGCAGCCACGAATGCAAGAGGATAACCAGTCGCTTTGGATGCAAGAGCAGATGAACGGCTCAAACGTGCGTTAACCTCAATTACTCTGTAATCTTCAGAAACAAGGTCAAATGCATACTGAACGTTACACTCACCTACAATGCCTACATGTTTTACAATTCTTATGGCAATGCTTCTAAGTTTGTTTATCTCTTTATCTGTAAGAGTCTGACAAGGGGCAACTACAATACTCTCTCCTGTGTGTATTCCAAGAGGGTCGAAGTTCTCCATGTTACATACTGTAATACAGTTGTCATATTTGTCTCTTACAACCTCAAACTCAATCTCTTTCCATCCTTTAAGCGATTTCTCTACAAGAACCTGAGGAGAGAAAGTGAATGATTTTTCTGCCAATTTTATCAGCTCCTCCCTGTTGTTGCAGAATCCGCTGCCCAATCCGCCAAGAGCGTATGCGGCACGGATAATTACAGGGTATCCAAGATCCTCTGCTGCCTGAAGAGCATCCTCAATATTCTCAACAGCGTGGCTCTTTATGGTTTTAACATCAATCTCGTCAAGTTTCTTTATGAAAAGGTCGCGGTCTTCTGTATCCATAATGGCCTGTACCGGAGTTCCAAGAACTTGAAGGTTATATTTTTCAAGAATTCCAGCCTTGAACAACTCCACACCGCAGTTAAGTGCAGTCTGACCTCCAAATGCCAAAAGAATACCTTCCGGTTTCTCCTTTTTTATAACCTCCTCAACGAAGTATGGGGTTACAGGTAGGAAATATATTTTGTCTGCAATGCCTTCTGATGTCTGGACAGTTGCAATATTAGGGTTTATAAGAACAGTCTCTATTCCCTCTTCACGCATTGCCTTCAATGCTTGTGAACCGGAATAGTCAAACTCACCGGCCTCGCCAATTTTAAGCGCGCCAGAACCCAATAGAAGTACTTTAGAAATTTTACCCATATATATTACAACATTTTAAAGAATTCGTCAAATAGTTTGTTAGTTACCGGAGATACACCTGCAGCCTGCGGATTGAATTGTGCAGAGAAGAATGGTTTTGACTTGTGTCTTATTCCTTCACAGGTGTTGTCATTCATATTGATGAAGAGAGCTTCCCAGTCAGATGGCAGACTCTCCATATCTACGGCATATCCATGGTTTTGTGATGTTATGAAACAGCTTGTAGTGTTGTTCATTCTTACCGGCTGGTTATGACCTCTGTGGCCATATTTCAATTTGAATACCTTTGCACCGGCAGCAAGGGCCAAAAGCTGGTTACCCATGCAGATACCGCAAACAGGTTTGCCGTTCTCCATTGCTTTTTGGATATTTTTAACTGTTTCGGTGCAGAAGTTAGGGTCGCCAGGACCGTTTGAGATGCATAGACCATCATACTCCAATGTGTTGAAGTCATAGTTCCAAGGAACTCTGATAACCTCTACGCCATTGCCAAGCAACCAGCGGATAATGCTGTTTTTTGCTCCGCAATCAACAAGAACAACTCTCTTGTCTCCATTACCGTATCTTGTAACCTCTTTGCAGCTTACCTGCTCAACCTTGTTTGTTTTGTTAGGGTCAACTGCTTCAAACTCTGCACTGCATCCTTCAGGAACAATCTTACCCAACATTGAGCCGTTCTCTCTTAGAGTTTTGGTAAGCTCACGAGTGTCTACACCATAGATGCCCGGAACTTTCTCCTCTTTCATCCAGTCATCAAGACTCTTGACAGCATTCCAGTGGCTATAGTCAAAAGAATAATCTGTAATGATCAGGGCATTTACATGAATTTTACCTGACTCAAAGAATTTTTCAATGCTATTTTCCTTTTCGTTTGAAGGAACGCCATAGTTTCCAAGAATAGGGTAGGTAGATACCAGAATCTGTCCTGAATAGGATGGGTCTGTAAGTGTTTCAGGGTATCCTACCATTGCTGTACTGAATACAACTTCGCCATTTGCAGGTTGGTCGTAACCGAAAGAATAGCCCTCAAACTCAAGGCCATTTTCCAGAATAAGCTTAACTTTTTTATTTGCTTGCATCTTTTATGAAGTATGAAATTTACGAAGTTTACAAAATTGTTGATGGAGAAGAATGTTACGAGGGAAAAGGTGACATTAACTACTTAAAACGCATCTTACTGCACTTAGGTTCATTAGGATTCAGTGCAGAGGAAATAAACATCATTACCATTACAAATTAAGGAGGAAAAAGAAAATGAATTGGAATTATGATGCAAACGATTACAACGAGAACAGTTATGTGGTGATCCCGGAAGGTGTTCACAGAGCAAGAATCAGTGCAGCAGAGGAAAAGACTTATAGCAC
>JAFZFL010000034.1 GCA_017555925.1 Bacteroidales bacterium
ACTGTTGTTATAGTTGCCATATCGCGGAGCCATCCTGTTATGCCCCTGGGAGTTTACCACCCAGGTAGAAGAATTTATGTACCTATATTCCGTATTGTAGATGAACCTGTTCCCAAAAACCGAGACAAGAATTTTGTCAGTTGGAGAGACTACAAAACTGTGTATAAGATAACGCGCAATGGTGTCATCCCCAGGCTTCTCCCTATAATCTGTCCACTGCTTTACAGCCTCAACATATATACATTCTCCTCTCTCCAGGGCCCCCTTGAAACTTGGATTGTCTTCAAAAATTTCTCTGGAATTATGCCCCTCATTACGTTCAATCTGATAGTCAGACATCAGAGAATCATTAACATAAGATACCAATATTTTGAGATACCCCTCACCCAGGAGCTTTTGTATAAAAGGTATCCCCTTTAATTTGTCAATTATACCTCTGAAGTCTCTCCGTAAATTCTCAAACTTCGGAAATTTTCCCTCCCGCTTCTCAAAAATATATTTGAACTCCATATACTCCGGCATATCATCAGTACGGAGCAGGGCATAATAGGCCGGAACATCATTTTTCACATAAACGCCCCCGCCCATGCCAAAATCCATAAGCTGCCCAGCCTCCACCACCTTAAAATCTCTCTCCAATTCCCTTATCTGACCTTTAATATCCTCCCGGCCCAACTTGTGCAACTGTACATTATGCTCCAGCAGCAACAAATCCAGCATTCTCTTGTATAGGGCAGTCCCCTGCGGCATATGGGTTTCAGCAGCCCCCTTCCACACATCCTGCACATAAGGGTAAAGATTATGGGCAAAAAAGTCTCTTCCCGACAGTAAAGTATCCTTTTCCCCACCGCTCCAATGTACAACTGCTGTAAATTCATTCACAGCATTATAAACATCCCAAGGTCCACCTTTAAGAATCTGAAGCAAATATTTTTTCAGGTTTGAAGGGTCAGAAAAAGAGTTTCTGAAAAACTTCTCCTGCTCTCTGTTCATACTGAACTTCTTGTAATACACGTCCCTTTGATTGTAGTTTGCACACATCTCCCATATCTTCCCCGCATTTCTCCTCACCCACCCCGGGGCGAGGCCAAACTCCTCCAAATCCACTTGGTTCACATCCTTATCCGATATGGCCGCATAAACTTGCTCTATTTCGCTGGGAAGAAGAACAGTATACGGTTTTTCCGAGTGTCCATATGTGAACAAATCCACCCATCCGCTCCAGAATCCGGACTTCTGGATATTGGGTATATCCACCTCACCCTCTGATTTCCAATGAATCTCAATTGAATCTGGGAGAGTTACAAACTCTTTCAATACTCCACAATTATACCTGTAGCCATCCTCTATTAGAAGTATGATCCGGTTGTCCGGCAGCATGAGATACATATCCGGTTTGCGTGAGGGGAACTCCACAAGGATAGAGTGCTGCAATTCCTTCTCCCCTATGCCCAACTCTGCAGTCCTCTCTGCAACAAGTGAGACCAGATAGTCATTTACGTTGCGGTCATTGAAGAACCACACATTCAGTCGCTCTCCTTTCTGCTCCACCCGTTTAGAAAAAAACGGCACATTCAATACCCGCTCTACTACTTTACGGGCTTTTTTATGTAGATTGGGCACACGTTGCAACCCCTTATCAGATTCAGTTGCTGAATACAGAATCCGCACATTAGGGTAAGCCACCTTATCCATTTTCTGAAACGGCTCCCTGAGTCTGAGGGATGCAACATATTCCCTGTTAAGATTATCTGTATATTTTCCTCCTCTGGCGGTATTGCCATAGTCAAGCAACAAGAATTTCTCCTCTATTTCAAAGTGCTCTGCAAGGTTGGTGAAGTGATCAGGATAATCATACCATCCCAACTTATGGAAATCCCGAGGATTGGAGTCCACAAACTCATTAACAATCAGCCTCATAAGATCCATTCCATAAAGACAGATATCCACAGGTGCATCTTTCCCATACAATTCAATTTTACCCAATTCTCTTCCCGACAAAAACAGTTCCACCTCACAACTGCATCTGGAAAGGTACCTCTCCAAACATTTTCCCCTCATCTGAGGGTCCCTCATTGCCTGAGTCAGGAGATTCCGTTGCAGGGAGTTCCACCTCAACTTATCCTTATATTTACCATCATACAGGGTGTAGAATGAACTGTCGGGAAGATTATCAATCACCCTCCCTATTCCTGACTTATTGAGCAGTTCCTCACACTGAAGTGTATCTTTTCCCTGAAGCTTCCGCATCAGAGGATATATCTTTTCATCTTCCTCAATTACAACGCTGCCATATTCTTCAATAACCGTTTCTCCTTCATATCTGTTCCAATCCGCCAAGCTGTAGAACCTTATCAATCCCGGGGCATGACTATATGCAAAAAAAGAAATCCTCACGCTGTCCGGAAGTGTTTCCAGATTCAAAAATTCCCTCGAAGAAATTTGCGAGAATGCAGAAGTCACACCGCTAAACAGTAAAACAATAGAAGCAAGCAGGAATAAAAAGAGTCGGATGCATTTCATAAGTGGAGGGATTCTGGTTTATGACTGAGAAAAAACAAAAATTAAGCCACACCATACATCACATTATCTGCACCTGAATAATTCTCTTTTTAGGTTATAATGCTTTTTCAGAAGTGAATAGAATCTTGCGTTACAGACTCATTATTTCCTTAATGGAATACACTTTACTCAGATTGGCAAAAGTAAAAAACTGTCCATCAAGAATCATCCACTTGTTTCTTTCTTTAAGCGGCAACTTCTTTTTATCAGGAAATAGTGAAAGAGGGACAACAATCACTCTGCCATCAGTAAGAGAGACTGCCATCTTCCCCCTGTAATGAGTAAAATCCAATTTCTTAATTCCGGTTTTAATATCCTTAATTTTACACATATTATTTCTC
>JAFZFL010000006.1 GCA_017555925.1 Bacteroidales bacterium
CTATCCGTCATTGTTGGGATACTACGAAAAGTATCATTGCAGGTAAGGAACCGCCGTATGCGGATCCGCATGTACGGTGGTGTGAGAGGTCGGAAAACGAAAGTAGGAGGAAAACCTACTTTTGTTTTCCTCCTACTCGATCAATTTTTCTCTAATAGTATCTCTTGTTATACAACCATACCCTTGAGCTCACAGCCGTTGTATTTGCCGTTTTCAATTGTATGTTGTCCGTTTACAATAACATGTTCAACACCTTTACCCAATTGGTGAGGGGTGCTGTAGTCTGATGTGTCAATAATTGTATCCGGATTGAAGATTACAATATCAGCGGCATAACCCGGAGTTATGAGTCCTCTGTCTTTCAATCCTATTCTTGAAGCAGGAAGGGCTGTACATTTGTAGATACCTGTAGCAAGGTCGCAAATCTTCTCTTCTCTTATATATTTTCCAAAGAATCTCTGGAATGTTCCGTATGAACGCGGATGAGGTATAGATGATGATAGCGGGCCTTCAGGAGAGTAAACGCTTCCGTCTGAAGCCGGCATACCAAGCTCATGGGCAAGGAACATCTTAACGTTATCTTCTGTCATTGCAAAGCCTGCCATTTGTACTCCAAGGTTTTCTGTAATCAAAAGGTGTCTGATCATTGGCCATGGGTCCATGCCTGAAATCTTGCAGCACTCCTCAATGTTTTTGCCCGAATATGCTGCGTTCTCAGCATTGCGGCAAGCTGCTATAAGTACATTTTGAGGACCTCCAAGACGTTTTACCCTGCTCTCTGCATATATGCCTATCTTGTCGCTGAGTGCCTTGTTGTTCAATCTCTTAAGAATATCCTCATCTGAACCGTCTCTCAAATCCAATGGAATGAATGATGTAAGGCCTGTTGAGAATGCAACGTAAGGGTATCGGTCAAATGTAACATCAACGCCGTCTTTTCGTGCAGCTTCAATAATTTTCAACATGTTTTGTCCTTTATGCCAGTTGGCAGCATTCTGCGCTTTGAGGTGAGAAATCTCCAATCTTACTCCCGATTTGCGTGAAATTGCTATTGCCTCCTGAATTGATTCTTCAACTCTGTCATCCTCATTTCTCATGTGAATGGCAAAGAGACCGTTATGTTTTGCAACTACTTTGCAAAGTTCTACAATCTCTTCATCTGTTGCGTATGAACCTGGTGCATATTCAAGACCACAAGACAAGCCAAGGCTGCCCATCTCCATCTCTTTATCGAGTATGTAGCACATTTTTGCTATCTGCTCTTTGGTTGCTGCAACGTTGTTGTCGCCTACAACAGCAGAGCGGAGTTGTCCCTGTCCGGTGTAACTCTTGTAGTTTATACCAATCTTCTTCTGTCTCAAAGCTTCGTAGAAGCCGTCAATATCTTGCCAGAATGGGAATCCGTATCTCAACTGATCCTTTTTAGAAGCAAAATAGTCATCGGAATATGGGAATGGAGAGTCTCCGCAGTTACCTCCAATATCTGTAGTCACACCCTGGAAGATACGGCTGTCGCCAAGAGGGGCCTGAAGAAGGTTAGTGTCTGTATGTGTGTGAATATCTATGAAACCTGGAGAGACTGCCAATCCTTGTGCGTCAATAAGTTTGTCACAACTCTTGCCTATTTTGCCAATAGCGGCAATCTTGCCGTCTCTTATACCAATGCTTCCTTCAATCGGAGCCTTGCCATCACCGCAGTAAATTACACCGTTGGCAATAATGGTGTCAAACTGCTCTTTGGTTGTACAGCCTGCAATAAAACTGCTGATTCCGCCGCCTCCAATGATAGCTGCGCCCGAAACCATACCTGCCGCCATTGATGTTTTCAAGAAGCCTCTTCTTGAGATCTTCTTGTCATCCTTAATGATGCCGTTTAGTGATTTTTCGTTGCTCATAATCTATTTTTTAAGTGTTGTTCCAATCTGTTCTATGCTATATCATTTTGAATCTTTTACAAGCATCTCCCTAAGCCCCGGAGTCTCATAGCTCTTCATGTTCTGCTCTTCTCCATAAATCAGCAGAGCCTCCATATTTGGAGTTGCTGCCAGAATCTCTTTTGCCCTCTCAAGACCCACAACCATAAAATAGGTTGCATACCCATCAGCTATTGTAGCATTTTCTGCAATTACAGTAGCACTTAAAAGTGAGTGTTTTACAGGGTATCCGCTCTTTGGGTCAATAGTGTGGGAGAGCTTTTCGCCCTCATCTGTAATATAGAATTTCCTATAATTCCCTGAGGTTACCAATCCTCTTCCCGACAGTTCAATTATAGCTTGAATATCTTTGCCGGGGATAAAGTTGCCATCAACAGGCTTGTCTATTCCCACACGCCATTTTCTGCCTTTTGAATTTACGCCTTTGCAGAAAATCTCTCCTCCAATTTCAAGCAGGTAGTTATTTATGCCCATTGCATCAAATTTCATTGCAAAATAATCTGCAGTATAACCTTGAGCTATAGCATTGAAATTAAGAGTAAGGCGTGGGTCATCCTTGATGAGCATATTGTGGGGAGAGATATGAAATCCATCCATTCCGATAAACTGTTTGATGCTGTCTATCTTTTCTTTATCTATTTTGACTCCGTTTTTGAAGCCAAACCCCCAGATCTCAAACAGTGGTGCGGCAGAGGCATCAACTGCTCCGTTGCTCTCTTTGTATATTTGTTTGGCATAGTTGAATACATCAATGAATATTTTATTGGGAACCGGATTTTCTCCTCTGTTTATTCCGGAGAGTATTGATGTGGAGTCGTAGCCCGACACAGCTTTGTTTATCTGGTCAAAGTAGAGTTCAATACTGTCTTTTACAGATAGTTGGAAGGCTTGGGCATCATTTGCAGATGCGGGAATTTCATACACAATATGGTAAGTGCTTCCTTGCGCAAATCCATCTTCGCTTACATAATTACTCACCTTACTGCTGCAAGCTGAAAGGGTAATTGCAATGATAAATGATATTATTTTTCCGATCTTTTGCATGGCACGATTTTAGTACAAATGTAGAAAAAATATCAAAATGTTGTTTTACGTATAAAAAATATGCATTTTTGCACTTATTTTAAATGTTAGGATTGATGAAATTTGAAAGAAAGTCAGTGATTCCTGCGGCGTTCAGCTCTTTGGGAAAAATCAGATTCATAATAATTTGTTGTTTGGCAGCCTCATTTGTAGCGGCAGGTTGCAAAAAAGATGATGAGGAGGAGGAAAAACCCTACATTACGGGTTCGTTGTCATATTCACTGCCAGAATATGCGCTTGTAGGAAAGACATTTGACCTTTATGCAATTGGAACATTGGAGCAGAGTGATGTCACTTACATGTGGACATCTGCCACACTGCTTGAAGATACTGTAAGGGCATCTTCCTGTACAGTTAAAATTCCAGATTCTTTGGGTATTTTCAGTATAGTTCTTACCGCACAATGTGAGGGCTATTATGACAGGACTGTAACAAAGTATGTAACATCAATAGATCCTAACCTTAACTCAGGTTCCCTTACAGGAGTTGAGTATCCCGACAAATGTGTTTACTTTACAGATTCAAGAGATGGGAAGCAATATCCTGTAACAAAGATTGGCAATCTTGAGTGGTTTGCAAGCAATCTTGATTGGGAAGGCGCTGGAAGTCCTTATGTAAATGCCGAAGCTATGGGCCCTATTACAGGAAGGTTGTATACTTGGCGCGATGCAACAGGCGGTGTTGCTGCCAGCGGTCTTGGCAAAGGCTCTCAAGGTGTTTGTCCTGAGGGATGGAGCGTGCCTACAAAAGAGGATTGGGAAGATTTGGCAAAGGCAATTGATGAGGGTAATGAACATCCGTTTGAAACGGATTGGAGCGGGGTAGGTGAGTTGCTTATGGTAAATGCAAAGTTGAATGGTGTAAAGATGTGGCCATATACTCCCGATTGTACTCCTCAGAACAAGATGAACTGGAATGCACTGTCGGGAGGAAACTGTACAAATGATTATAATAACTATTCGAATCTGATGAGCTACGGTTTCTGGTGGAGTTCGGCTGAGAAGGATGCGGATAACGCCTTTTACAGATACATCTACTATGCCCAACCGGATTGCTATTTCAACTATACCGATAAAAATAGTTTTGGTGCATCTGTGCGTTGCGTGAGATTGGCAGAGGATTCGGAATAATAAAACAAGAAATATAGATATTGGCTTATGAAAAAAGGTATTGTAATTTTAATTGTTGTTGCTGTTGCAGCTATTGGTTTGGTGTCGTGGGTAAAG
>JAFZFL010000035.1 GCA_017555925.1 Bacteroidales bacterium
ATCATCATCATAAGCATCAACAACATTCAATTAATATTTTATGGTTATGGAAAATAAGAATTTTGAGTACAACGGTTGGAAAGTCAATGGATTTGTAGCTTTGTTCATTATTTTGGCACTTATTGCAGGTGCTATATGGACAATTGTTCATGGTGCAATTTTAGAGTCGGCTTCGTGGATTATTCCTGGAGTGGTGCTTCTGATAATTTTCCTTGTTTCAACCAAGGGATTTATTTTGCTTGAGCCTAATGAGGCAAGAGTTCTTACCTTCTTTGGCAAGTATTGCGGTTCATTTTATAATACAGGTTACTGGTGGGTAAATTTTTTGATGTCTTCAAAAAAGATCTCTTTACGCGCAAGGAACTTGAATGCAGAGCCAATTAAGGTAAATGACAAGACGGGCAATCCAATTATGATAGGTCTTGTTTTGGTGTGGAGGCTAAAGAAGGATGAGATATATAGGGCAGTTTTTGATATAGATGTTTCAGAGAATGTGCAGGGCATTGTAACTCAAGGCTCAAGAATGAATATGCTGGAGAGTTTTGTCTCTGTTCAGAGTGACGCTGCCTTGAGACAAGTTGCCGGTTGTTATGCGTATGACAATAATGGTTCAGATATAGAAGATGTTACATTGAGAAGCAGCAGTGACGAGATTAATGAAGTTCTTGAATCAAAATTGGCAGAGCGACTCGCCATTGCCGGTATTGAGGTTGTGGAGGCACGTATCAATTATCTTGCATACGCTCCAGAAATTGCAGCGGTAATGTTGCGCCGTCAGCAGGCAGATGCAATTATTGCAGCAAGAGAGAAGATTGTGGAGGGTGCTGTTTCTATGGTTAAGTTGGCTCTTGACAAGCTGTTGGAAGATAATATAGTAGATCTTGATGAGGAGCGTAAGGCAGCAATGGTATCCAATCTGCTTGTTGTATTGTGTGGTGATGAGAATGCCCAACCTATTGTAAATGCAGGTACACTTCATCACTGATTTGACCGGGCTTTTTTAGCCAGGAAGTAAAATCCTATATATATGGCAAAGAACAATTCTATAAAGAGTTTTGTCTTGCGCGTTGATACTGCAACTATGGAGGCCATTGAAAAATGGGCAGATGATGAGTTCCGTAGCATCAACGGTCAGTTGCAATGGATAATTGCAGAAGCGCTAAAACGTAGTGGCAGGGCAAAGCGTTCAAAAGCAGATATATCAGATAGTGAATCTAAGTAAAGTTAAATCAGGTAAAATGGTGGCGGAGTTCCTTGACTGGTAAGGAGCTCCGCCATTTTGTCATATATGGCGTGTTGGTACACCATTTGTTTGAGGAGTGGGCTGTCGGGAAAAAGAGAATAATTTTTATATTACAAATTGGTATCCCGACAGATAACAAACAGAAAAATATTAAATGAAATAAATTATGGCAACAGGTAAAATTGGAGTTACAACTGAGAACATTTTTCCGGTTATAAAGAAGTTTTTATATTCAGACCATGAGATCTTTTTGAGGGAACTTGTGGCAAATGCAGTGGATGCTACCCAAAAGATGAAGGCTGTGAGCAGAATGGGCGAATACAATGGAGAATTGGGCGATCTTACTGTAAGAGTGGCAGTTGATGAAACAAATAATACCCTTACAATAACAGACAGGGGTATTGGTATGACAGCAGAGGAGGTTGACAAATATATTAATCAGATTGCCTTTTCGAGTGCAGGAGAGTTTCTTGAGAAGTATAAAGACCAGCTCAATAGTATAATTGGTCATTTTGGATTGGGTTTTTACTCATCATTTATGGTTTCAAAGAAGGTTGAGATAAGAACTCTTTCATGGAAAGAGGGTGCAAAGGGTGTTCTATGGAGCTGTGACGGCTCTCCCGAATATACTATGGAGGAGATTGAGCGTTCAGACAGAGGAACAGAAATTACCCTTTATCTTGACGATGATTCAAAAGAGTTTGCAGGTAAAGCCAAAGTGAATGAGCTTTTGAACAAATATTGCAAATTCATGCCTGTACCAGTTGCTTTCGGCAAGGAGCAGGAGTGGAAAGACGGCAAATATACAGATACCGATAAAGACAAGGTCATCAATGATACCGCTCCACTTTGGGCAAAGACTCCAAGTGAGATTAAGGATGAGGAGTATATGGAGTTCTACAGAAAGTTGTATCCTATGCAGGATGATCCGCTATTCTACATCCATTTGAATGTTGATTATCCGTTCAATCTTACAGGTATCCTGTACTTCCCTAAAATCAAGGACAGAATGGATGTTACCCGCAACAAGATTCAGCTCTACTGTAACCAGATGTTTGTAACAGATTCTGTTGAGAATATTGTACCCGATTTCTTGACACTTCTTTATGGAGTGATAGACTCTCCAGATATTCCATTGAACGTATCAAGAAGTTACTTGCAGGAGGATGCCAATGTAAAGAAAATATCTTCTTATATTACAAAGAAGGTTGCCGACAGATTGGAAGAGATTTCAAAGAAAGAAAAAGAGGCATTTGAGGCAAAATGGGACAACTTGAAACTCTTTATAGAGTATGGAATGCTTTCAGATGAGAAGTTCTTTGAAAAGGCTAGAAAATTTGCATTGCTGAAGACCGTAGATGGCAAATTCTTCAATTATGAGGATTATAGAAAACTTATAGAGCCTGAGCAGACAGACAAAGAGAAGAAAGTGGTTTACCTCTACACAACCGATCCTGTTGCACAATACAGTTATATAGAGGAGGCAAAGAACAGGGGATATCAGGTGCTTGTATTTGACAGCCAGTTGGATGCCCACTTTGTAAACTTGCTTGAAAGCAAATTGGAAAATGCCAAATTTGCCCGTGTAGATGCCGACAGCATAGACAATCTTATTCAAAAAGAGAACAGGGAGAAACCTCAATTGAGAGCTAATGAGGAGCGTGAACTTGCCTTTGCATTTGAGAGTGTTCTGCCAGAAGGTGCAAACTATCATGTTCAAGTTGAAAATCTTGGTGTTACAGCTGCACCGATAGTTATTACCCAGAGTGAGTTCATGAGAAGATACAGAGAGATGTCGGCACTTGGCGGAGGCTTGAACTTCTATGGAGAGATGCCGGAATCATATACAGTTGTACTTAACTATGAGAATCCTCTCATCAGGAAGATAGTTGCAGATAAAGACGAGCAGACAAAATCAGTAACAGATACTCTGGATGCAAAACAGGTGGCAACACAATCATCACTTGATGAGATAAATAGCAGAAACAAAGATAAAAAGGAAGATGAAATATCAACAGCCGATAAAGATGAGCGCGAGCGTTTGAACAAAGAACTTGACACTCTGAATGATGAGCGCAAAAATGCAATGGTTGATTTTGCCGGCAAAAATACCCTTTTGAAACAAGTTGTAGATCTTGCACTCCTTTCAAACAATATGCTTAAAGGAAAAGAGCTGCATTCATTCATAAAGAGAAGCCTTGATATTTTGAAATAACATACCAACAGGTAATTTTTTATGGAAAGCGGTACAAGGGTACCGCTTTTTTTATACCTTTGAACCAGATTATAACAAAGGGGTGCCCTTGCGGGCTGAGATTATACCCTGGAACCTGATGCAGATAATACTGACGTAGGGATTGTGTATATTCAATCTAATAACTATCTATTATTTGCGGCCGTTGTGGCCGTATTTCATTTAAGGGTTTCAGATATTTCGGTCTCTCTCCTGGTTCTAATCCTCACATAATATTAAAAAGAGATGCAGAACTGTTATTGTAGATTGCAATTTTTAACACATTGCAATGACCGGTACTCATACATGGATTCTGCACGCCTGGCATTGGAAGGCGGTTGCAGATGGATACAACTCAGAATGAAAAATGCTCCGGATTCATTATTGGAGGAGAATGCCCGTATTGTAAAACAGATGTGCCTGGAGTATGGTGCAACATTCATAATTGATGATAATGTGTATTTGGCAAAGAAAACAGGTGCAGATGGCGTCCATTTGGGTAAGGAAGATATGCCCATATTCCAAGCAAGAAAGATATTGGGCGAGAACTCTATCATTGGTGCTACCGTACATTCATTTGAAGATATTCTATTTGCCTGTGCCAACGGTATGCCCGATTATATCGGATGTGGTCCTTTCAGATTTACTGCGACAAAAAAGAGGCTTGCCCCAATATTGGGATATGAGGGGTACAGGAGCATAATCGGTAAGATGAGAGATAATAATATCAATATTCCACTTGTAGCCATTGGCGGAATATGCAAGGATGACATTCTTGAGTTATTAGAATGTGGCGTTGATGGTATAGCATTGAGCGGCAGTATCCTTAATGCCATCAATCCTATAGTGGAAATGAGAAAGATGATAGATTTGCTAAACCAATTCTGTAAGCAAGTTAAATAGCGTATATGTAATTTATTACAATTTTAAAGTTTAATATTATGATTGAGAAAAGAGTATCACAGGGTATTATTACTACCTATTTGAGCAAATTGGAGAAAAATCTGGATTTGGATGTGGCAATTGTAGGAGGAGGTCCGTCGGGAATAGTAGCTGCCTATTATCTTGCAAAGGCGGGATTGAAAGTTGCGCAGTTTGACAGAAAACTCTCTCCTGGAGGCGGAATGTGGGGAGGAGCCATGATGTTTAACCAGATTGTTGTACAGGAGGAGGCTCTGCATATTATAAAGGAGTTTGAAATAAACTATGAGAAGTATAAAGAGAATCTTTATGTAATGGACTCTGTAGAGAGTACATCTGCATTGCTGTATAAGGCCGTACACGCTGGTGCCACAATATTCAATTGCTATTCTGTAGAGGATGTGATATTTAAAAATAATGTAGTAAGTGGTGTGGTTGTAAATTGGACTCCTGTATTGAGGGAGGGAATGCATGTTGATCCTCTTAATATTATGGCAAAATGTGTTATAGATGGTACGGGTCACGACAGTGAGATGTGCAGAACAGTTGCGCGCAAAAATGGCATACGCCTGGCAACAGATACGGGAGATGTTATAGGGGAACGCTCTTTGGATGTGGTATCGGGTGAAGAAGAGGTGGTAAATGGAACAAAAGAGATATATCCCGGTCTCTATGTTTGTGGTATGGCGGCATCTGCTGTAAGTGGAACACCACGTATGGGACCGATATTTGGAGGTATGCTGCTTTCAGGAAAAAAGGTGGCAGAACTTGTTATAGAGGCATTGAAATGAGAATTATAGCTATAACATCTCCAAAGGCAGTTGAGAATGAGGCTGCAATTATAAAGAGGTTGCTGGCGGAAAGAGCAGATTTTGTTCATATAAGGAAGCCTTTATCTGAATTCTTCCCTGATGCAGACTCTGACTTATGTGACAGATATTATATTGTAGAGTACATAAGCACCATATTGGAAAAACTGACGGCGGAGGAGAGGAACAGGATTATAATTCATGATTATTATGAGTTATATGAAGAGTTCTCATTGAAAGGGTGTCATATAAATAAAAACATAGAGAGGTTGCCCGCTGGTTACAAAGGGTTCAGAACACGCTCTTGTCACTCTTTAGAGGAGATTGAAAAGTATAAGAAAGAGTTTGATTATCTCTTTTTGAGTCCCATATTTGACAGCATCTCAAAGCCGGGATACAAATCAGCCTTCAGCAAAGATCTATTGTTGAAGGCTGCTGAAAAGGGTATTATAGATGAAAAGGTAGTTGCACTTGGTGGTGTAACACCAGATAAGATACCTTTTCTTGAAGAACTCAATTTTGGTGGAGCTGCAATGGTGGGCGCCTTGTGGACTATTTGAGGGTTGCCGCTACAATTACAGAATTGCTCTCTTCTGTAAGCTGGGCGGCAATCTCTTTCATCTTTTGTGAAGAGCCTTTTTTTGCATACTCAATAAAATCTGCTGCATCTACAATCTGATACATTCTGTTGTTGAAGATATATGTAGGGTTTACAGGCATTCCTCCGTCAATATCATTTGTAAAGCCCGATGTCCCAAAAGATTTATGGTACTTTAATGTTGATGTCTTTTTGTCCGCCTTGTCATAGATTACTCTCACAATACGCTCGTTATTCTCCATATTGGGATAAGTTTTGGCAGGGAAGATTATTTCAAATGACAAAAATCTGCCGCACTCCATTGCCGGATTGTTTATATACTTGGCCTGATTAAGCTCGGCGGCTTTCCTTGCAGGTATATTTCTCAACTTGTTCCAGTCAAGCTTGTATTCAGGAGTGGTATTCATTGATTCATCCAATGAGTAGATATAATCTTCAGCTTCTGTGAGCAGTTTTAAACTATTTTGGTATAGAAGAATCTGTTCATTCAAATATTGCATTCTTGCAGCATTGGCAGCCTGGCTGTTACTTGAAGACTTGACAATACCTATTGGCTCAGAAACAGGTGTGTTTGCTATAAGATTGCCTTTGAAATCAACCATTATGGCGTGTTCTCTGTGGGTCTCACGGTTTATACAGATGAACAGAAGCCTGTTGTCCATAATTTTTATCTTCAATGGCATTCTGTATCCTTGAAGTATATTTGATGTGTTTACATTTGCTATCAGTTGTCCGTCAATTGTACATACAAGAACTCTCATAAAGTCAAGAATGGCAACCATCTTGCCCTTTTCATCTGCTGAAATGTCAATAATCTGTATGAACTCATTTGCATTCCGGCCCTTGTTTACAACACTTCCGGCAAGTTGTCCGTTCTTCTCAAATTTGTAAATGGCTTTGTCAGAATTACTTCCAAAAGAGAAATGGATATAATCCTTATCTGCGTAAATTATCTTGCATCTTGATGCATCAGGTAATGGAAAAGTGTTGTTCCCAAGTGGAATATACTCTATATCAGTGGCAAAATCAGATAATTTTACATCCGCCTTATCTTTGTATGCTGCGCCAATAGAAATAGTTTCAATCTCTTGTTGTGAAGATTTTACCTGGGAGAAGATAGGGGTAAAAACTATTTGAAATAAAAAAATGGCTAAGGTCATTCTTTTCATATTCTATAATGTGATGATAAATTGTCATCACAAATATAATATATTATATTATATATATAATCAATGTCCCGACAGATATACCTGTTATGTTGGCCACAAAGTCAAACGGGTCTGTATCTCTATATTGTGTGAGCAGCTCTTGTGAAGCTTCTGCCAAAGTGGCAAAAAAGAGGCCACTTATGAGGATTGCCGGGAAAATATACTTCGTGCGGATGATAGATGAGTTTGAATTATTGCGGCTGTTGAAGTATTTGCTGTAGGTAAGGAAGAGCCACATTACAAACGGGTAGGGCAGGAACATTGTAAAATGGATATATCTGTCGGCCCGTATGCCAAGAAAATATTTGCCAATATCAATGTTTGGAGTTGACGAGAAGTTGTACAGACAGCAGAAAAGGACCATTGCTATGTAAATGATCATTAGAGCTGTTACAATTATATGTGATTCAGGCTTTTTCATTCTGTAACTATAATCTGTGTTGTGGCGTATAAAAAGGCTTTATAAATCACTCAAAAGGAGTGCCATAAAATATGACACTCCTTCCTGACTTTAATAATTTAACTTAAATTGACGCCTCACGGCGTTGTCTCTGTTATTTTCCTCGTGCTATAGGATTTGATGAAGTTTCGTCTGGAATATATTCACCTTTGCCGTAATACCTTATTTTAGACCCTCCGGAAGCTTTAAGGTTTAATTTGCCGTCGGCATATACTTTAATAAAACTTGCTCCGGTTGCATAAGCCTGTGCATTTTGTGAAATCATCTCCTCTGCGTCAACTTCAGACGCTCCCGAACACTCTATTGAAATTTCGGAGCAATTGCCTGTCATATTAACTTCTGAAGCTCCTGTGCACTCAATTGCTATTTTTTCAGAAACTCTTCCAGAGTATTCCATCTCTGAAGCTCCGCTGCAACCGGCAGTAAGGTTTGTGGCATCTGCATTCAATTCAAATTCTGATGCGCCGGAGATATGACCGCTTATGTTTTGGAATACTCCACATACAATTGCCTCTGATGCTCCGCTCAATGAGTAGGTGAACTTGTCGGCCTCTATATTCAGTGCATCTTCAATTTCGCTGGCTCCACTCATGGTGAGTTTGAAGTTGTTGGTTTTGAATTTTCCCCAAGCCCTGACCGAAGAGGCTCCGCTCAGCGAAATGTTTTCAATCTCTTCCATCTCAACATTTACAATAATCTCCTCATCTCCCTTCAAACTCACCTTGTTTCCCCAGAACCCCTTAGGCATATCTGCGCTCAAATATAGTGTGTTGTTTGATACGGAGACTTCCAGATACTCTACTATCCTTTCCGGACATATAAGTTCTATAATATTTGAACTGCCTTTTGTGATATTTACATTATATGCGTACTCCGCTTTTATTGAAGTGAAGTCTCCTTTGGTGAATTTTTTTGTAGTGGTTTGTGCGTATGCTCCTCCAATTGCTAATATAGCTATAGCTATCAGTATTATGCTACGTTTCATATTTATCCGTTTTAAAT
>JAFZFL010000036.1 GCA_017555925.1 Bacteroidales bacterium
CTACCGTATCGCTCATCTTACACAGCACATGAAAGAGAACCACAAAGACTTTGGTACTCAGAGATCACTTCTAAGATTGGTTGGTAAGAGACGTCAGCTTCTAGATTACCTAAAAGCTAGAGATATTGAGAGATACAGAGAGCTTATCAAGGCACTAGGCCTAAGAAAATAATCTTTCTTACAGGAATAGAAAAAGAGTTGGTCAGAGACCAGCTCTTTTTTGTTTTGTACGCCACTCATCCCAAAACCGGAACAGGCGAACATCCATGCAATTGTCTCAGGAAGCATCATTTATGTGACAAAACAGCCTCCAAACACATGCATTGTCACAAAAAGCGGCACAAATGTGACAAACCCAAGAAAAAAGAGGGTGACCCAAAAGTAAGGGTCACTCTTTTTTTCATATATCCCCACCCTTCCATCCACAGACAAGGTCTGAAAAATAGCCTTCGGTATGGCTAGCAATCTATTCCATCTGGGACATAATTTCCTAACTCGAAAATGCCCCAGTTTGTCTACGAAGAGGCATTTTCTCAAACACACGGAAATTTATGTCCCATCTGAAATGATTGCCTACGCCCCTCAGGATATTTTTCAGGCCTTGCCTGTTCCTGTACGGTTGTGTATATGCAAAAAAAGATAGCTATTCTTTTGATTAACAAGAGAATAGCTATTGCCTATATCGCTAAGATTTTGTATCTTTAAAGTGCGAATAAAAAAATACATTACAGCGATATCGTAGACATGGCAAAAGTAATACATAAATCTTACAATCAGAACGATTCTCTTCTACTTCCTCCATCTTTAGGCGAACTTATTCCACTTTCACACCCTGTACGCATTGTAAGTGACATCATTGACAGGTTTGACATCAGTACTATAGAGGCTACATATAAAGGTGGTGGGACATCCAGTTTCCATCCACGCATGCTATTGAAAGTTGTTGTGTACGCATATCTGTGCAATATCTATTCCGGCAGACAGATGGAGAAGCAGTTGCAGGAGAATATCCACTTCATGTGGCTGTCGGGAATGAGCAGGCCTGATTTCAGGACAATCAACAGGTTCCGCAGCGAAAGGCTGACTGAGGGCAGATTGGATGCCATATTTACCAAGGTAGTGGAGCTGCTAAACAGTGAGGGGTTTGTTTCTTTGAATGTGCAGTATATAGATGGTACCAAGATAGAGTCTGTGGCAAACAAGTATACGTTCGTTTGGAAAGGTAGCGTGGAGAAGAATAAGGCCAGGTTGATTGACAAGGTAAAGGGTGTGCTGGCTGCAGCAGAAGAGGAGCTGCATCTTGAACAATCTTCAGAGGTGGCTCAAGAACTTCCGCAGGAGGAGTTTGATCGCAGAGCCTGCAGGATACTTTCCAGGATGGATGATATGGGTATCAGCAAGGGTAAGGCGAGAAAAGAGATTGAGAAGATCCGGGAGGAGTCTGTCGCTAAGCTAGATGAGTATGACCATCATCTTGAGGTGCTTGGAGAACGTAACAGTTACAGCAAGACTGACAATGATGCCACCTTTATGAGAATGAAGGAGGATGCCATGAACAACGGACAGACCAAGCCTGGATATAATGTACAGATATCAACAGAGAACCAGTTCATCACTAACTACGGCATATATTGGAGGCCTACAGATACGGGGACTATGATAGATTATCTGGAATCTTTTGAGCAGAGATATGGTCAACAGAGCAAGGAAATAGTTGCGGACTCGGGTTATGGCAGCGAACAGAACTATGAGTATATGCTTGACAATGACATGGTCCCATATGTGAAGTTCAACATGTTCCATAAAGAGCTGACGAGAAAGTATAAGAATAATCCATTCTTGCCGGCTAACATGTACTATAATAAGGATGAGGACTATTTCGTTTGCCCGATGGGGCACCATCTGGAGCATGTAAGAGACAGCAAATGTGTTTCAGAGATGGGATATGAATCTGTGGTGTCTGTGTATCGAGCCCCTAACTGCAAAGGTTGCCCGTTCAGAGGTATGTGTTATAAAGGAAAAAGTGACAGGAGAACTATTGAAGTGAATCATAAAGCCAATAGCTATCGGGAAATAGCAAGGGAACTTCTCAATTCAAAAGAGGGATTGCGCCACAGAAGCAACAGGCCGATAGAGCCGGAAGCTGTGTTTGGTAACATCAAGTTCAATCATGGGTTCAAGAGGTTCAGATTGAAATCAAATGCAAAAGTCTCTGTTGAATGGGGACTTGTTGCTATTGCTCATAATCTGAGGAAATATATAGCTCTGAAGCTGAAAAGAGCTGCAGAAGTAGCTAATATTGGGAAAAATAACCTCACTATAGCTCAAAATAGGGCTGCATAAACTTAATTTGGCACCTTTTTCAAAGTTCAATCATAAAATCAGACCGAAAATGACTAACAAAAGAAAACCGGATCAAAATCACTTTTGACCCGGCTTCTTACTTTTTATTGTTATTTATTGAAAATGTATTCTTACAGGCCAAATACCTCTTTAACCTTCTCCACTGAATCAAGTTTCTCCCATCCGAAGAACTGTACCTCTTTCTTAACCCACTGGCCGTTCTCCTTAACCTCAACCTCTTTGGTGTAAGGTTTTCTTCCAAAGTGGCCGTAAGCTGCAGTCTCCTCAAAGATTGGGTTTGTAAGCTGGAACTTCTCAATGATCTTTGCAGGACGAAGGTCAAACATCTCTCCTATTTTGCGTGCAATCTCACCGTCAGTTACCCCGTTAAGGTTGCAGGTTCCGCGGGTGTTTACAAAGATACTTACAGGCTGTGCAACACCAATAGCGTAAGCAAGCTGAACAAGAATCTCCTTGGCAACACCTGCTGCAACAAGGTTCTTTGCAATATAACGTGCTGCGTAAGCTGCAGAACGGTCTACCTTGCTTGAATCCTTGCCGGAGAATGCACCACCACCGTGAGCACCTCTTCC
>JAFZFL010000037.1 GCA_017555925.1 Bacteroidales bacterium
ACCGTAATGGAGGTTCCCAACTCGCTACTATTCCAGAGTCGGCCCATTATGGTCCTAAAGTGTGTCTTGTAGACAAATATTCATCATCTGACGGCGATCTGTTCCCGTATGGATTCCAGAAACTTGGTCTGGGTCCTGTAATTGGAACACGTACCTGGGGCGGTATTGTTGGAATTTCGGGTTCAATGATATATAAGGATGGTCAGGATGTAAGAACCCCTATGTTTACATCATACTCTACAGATGGTGAATGGATTATTGAAAACCATGGAGTAGATCCCGATATTGTGGTTGATATTAACCCTTTTGAAGATTTTAAAGGTAATGATGCCCAGTTGAACAAGGCTGTAGAGTATCTGTTGGAGCAGTTGAAGGATTTCAAACCGCTTCCGGCAGCTCCAGCAGACAGGGTAATGAAGTAGATTTTAATTTGTAGATATAACAATTATAAATGTTATGAATATTGTAAAGCATATTCCCAATACCATTACATCATTGAATCTTTTGAGTGGCTGTTTTGCTGTTATTTTTGCCTTTGCAGGAGACTTCAAGGCTGCTTTGATTATGATTATTGCCTCTGCCGTTTTTGATTTCTGCGACGGATTTGCAGCGCGTCTGCTCAAGGCTTATTCGCCAATGGGTAAAGAGTTGGATTCTCTTGCTGATATGGTGAGCTTTGGCTTGGCTCCGTCGGTGATTATGTTCAATAAGATGCTTCAGATTTATGGTTTTGGTCCAAATGGCGGATCGGGTGGATTTACATCCATCTTTGATTTGCCGTTCGCAGGGACTGTATCATATATATTGCCGCTTCTCTGTGCCCTCGCCATTGCTGTATTCTCTGGCTTGAGATTGGCAAAATTCAATATTGATACCCGTCAGACTGAGAATTTTATTGGATTGGCAACTCCTTCATGTGCCTTAATAGTAGGCTCTCTCATATACACATGCGAGAGCTATCCTGCAATAGATGAGTTTTTTGCTGCACACGGTTATCTTTTAGCTGCAATTTCTTTGGCTCTTGCCCTTTTGCTTGTTAGCGAGATTCCAATGTTCTCATTCAAGTTCAAGAGCTTCAAGTGGGCAGACAACAGGATAAAGTTCTCATTCCTGATTTGTGCAGCTGTAATTGCAGTTCTGCAAACTCTTCTTATGGGAAAATTCTCCCTCTCAATCTGGATTTTTGTTACGTTTCTCTGTTACATTTTGTTGAATGTGATAGTGGCGGTTGTGAGTATAAAAAAAGGCTGACGTTTGTCAGCCTTTATTTGAAAAGAGGAGTTTGTTCTCTTTTGCATCTATCAGAATATTGCCGTCGCGGGCAATCTCTCCGCTTATGATTTTTGTTGCCAGTTCATTTACAAGCTCCTTCTGTAGCAGACGTTTTATAGGACGGGCACCAAATGAAATGTCATAACCTTTGGAACTCAAGTAATCAAGAGCCGCGTCTGTAAATGTAAGTTCAACACCCTTTTCTCTCAACAGCGCTGCAATTGAATTTATCTGCAATTGCAGGATGCCTCTAATGTCTTTCTCTGTAAGTGGCTCAAACATAATAACTTCGTCTATTCTGTTCAAAAATTCAGGTCTTACACTGCGTTTTAGAACATCAAGTACAGCACTTTTGCACTCATCAAGAATCTCCTCTTTCCTCTCCTGCATATCATCACTCTTTTCCTTTTGCTCTGCCTCAAGTTTGCCAATATAGTCCTGAATAATGTTGCTTCCAACATTGCTTGTCATAATTAGAATTGTATTCTTGAAGTTTACTGTTCTTCCCTTGCCGTCGGTAAGGCGTCCGTCATCAAGTACCTGCAACAGAATGTTGAATACATCGGGGTGAGCCTTCTCTATTTCATCAAAGAGTACTACAGAGTATGGCTTTCTCCTTACTGCCTCTGTCAACTGGCCTCCTTCATCATAACCTACATAACCCGGAGGCGCACCAACAAGACGGGTAACGGCAAAACTCTCCTGATACTCACTCATATCAATACGGGTCATAAGATTTTCATCATTGAAAAGGAATTCGGCAAGAGCCTTTGCCAGTTCTGTCTTTCCAACTCCTGTAGTTCCAAGGAAGAGGAATGATCCTAAAGGTCTCTTTTCATTCTGCAAGCCGGCACGTGAGCGCCTTACAGCATCTGAAACTGCCTTGATTGCCTCGTCCTGGCCAATAACCCTCTTATGGAGCTCAGTCTCAAGATTCAATAATTTTTCTTTCTCGCTCTGCAGCATTCTTTTTACAGGAATACCGGTCCATTTGGATACCACTTCTGCAATATCTTCGGGATTTACCTCTTCATTTATCAGAGGGTTGGGATTCTGGTTCTTTTTAACAGTAAGTTCTTCTATCTCGGTCTGTAATGCAGAAATCTTTCCATAGCGGATTTCAGCAACTTTTCCATAATCGCCCATTCTCTCCGCATTGTCGGCCTCAATCTTCAACTCCTCAACTTTAAGACGTTTTTTCTGAATATTGTCAAGAAGAGATTTCTCCTCTTTCCACTGATTGTCATAAATTTTCTTCTCTTCGCGCAAACTTTCAAGCTGTTGCACAATGTCATTAAGTTTAGGAGATTTGCCCTCTCTCTTTATTGCCTCCCTCTCAATCTCAAGCTGTTTGATCCTCCTGTTAAGCTCATCAATCTTCTCCGGCACCGAGTTCATTTCAAGGCGAAGTTTTGAGGCCGCCTCATCTATAAGGTCAATAGCTTTGTCGGGAAGAAAACGATTTGTAATATATCTGTGCGAAAGGTCTACTGCAGCAATTATGGCATCATCCTCAATCTTTACTTTATGATGGTTCTCATACTTCTCTTTAAGGCCCCTCAATATTGAAATGCTCTCGGCGGGAGTAGGTTCATCAACCATAACCATCTGGAAGCGTCTCTCCAAAGCCTTGTCCTGTTCAAAATATTTCTGATACTCATCAAGAGTAGTAGCACCCACAGTTCTCAACTCTCCACGTGCCAGTGCAGGTTTAAGGATATTTGCGGCATCCATTGCTCCGCTTGTTTTTCCTGCGCCTACAAGAGTATGAATTTCGTCAATATAAAGAATAATCTCTCCATTACTCTCAATAACCTCTTTTACAACACCTTTTAAACGCTCTTCAAACTCGCCCTGATATTTTGCACCGGCAATGAGTGCTCCCATATCAAGCGAATATATCTGTTTGTTCTTAAGGTTTTCTGCAACATCACCATGAATAATACGTTGTGCAAGTCCTTCAGCAATAGCAGTTTTTCCTACACCTGGTTCTCCAACCAAAATAGGATTGTTTTTGGTTCTCCTGCTCAAGATCTGCAGAACCCTTCTTATCTCCTCATCACGGCCTATGACCGGGTCTAACTTGCCCTCCTTTGCTCTCTCATTCAAATTGATGGCAAAGCTCTTCAATGCGCTTGTTCCATTCTGATTGTTGTTCATATTCTTTTATTTGTAAATTAAACATTTTTAATACCCTTAAGAGAACAATAACCTTCTCTGCCGGCAATTAAAAAAACATATTGTGCAGATTATAGTTCAAATAATTTACCAATAGAGGCTTTCTGACAAAATGGCAGATAAAACTATTTGTGAATCTAATGCAAAATATTAACTTTGTAAGTTGTATCGTGCTTTGTTGTAACATTTTTGATATATTGCGTCATTAATACTTAAAATTATTAATATGAAGTTTCTGAAAGTTATTTCAATTTTAATTGTTGCCAGTGCTGCAGCATTGCCTTCTTTTGCCCAAAAGAGTGGTAAAAAAGTAGGGCAGGAACCGGAAGGCTACATTTTTACAACAGTAAAGGCCAACCCTGTCACTTCAGTGAAAGACCAGCATAGGACCGGTACCTGCTGGTGTTTTGCAGGAATCAGTTTTCTTGAGAGTGAGGCAATAAGAAAAGGCGCACCACAAAGTTTGGATCTTTCAGAGATGTTTGTCGTTTCAAAATCATATACAGAGAGAGCTGTAAAGTATGTAAGATTGGATAAGAATCTCAGATTCGCTCCGGGCAGTGATTTTGGTGATGTGCTTGATGTTGTAAGGGAGTTTGGTATTGTTCCAAATGATGTTATGACGGGTTTGAATTATGGTGAGACAGCGCATGCACATGATGAATTGAGTGCTGCACTTAAAGGGTATGTGAAAGCGGTAGCCGGAAATCCCAACAATAAGCTCTCAACTGCATGGTTGAATGGTTTGAACAATATTCTTGCAGCCTATCTTGGAGAGATTCCACAGAACTTTGTAACCGACGGTAAGGAGTATACCCCTAAAAACTATCTTGAATCATTGGGACTCAATATGGATGATTATATTTCAATCTCTTCTTTTACCCACCATCCGTTTTATGAGAAGTTTGTAATTGAGGTTCCCGACAATTGGCGTTGGACAGAGTCTTACAATGTGCCGATGGATGAGATGCTTGAGATTATGGATTATGCCATTGAAAATGGATATACTGTTGGCTGGACAGCAGACATGAGTGAGAAGAGTTTTGCATCTAATGGTATAGCTACAATTCCGGATGTTGAGGCAAATGAGCGTAGCGGTTCAGACCAGGACAGATGGCTTGGTGTATCAAGAGCAGAGAAGGAGGCTATTCTTTACAATGTAAATGCTCCTGGAAAAGAGAAAGTTATCACACAGGAGATGCGTCAGGAGGGGTATGACAACAAACAGACAACTGATGACCATGCTATGCATATCTTTGGTATTGCAAAAGACCAGAATGGTACAAAATATTATATGGTCAAGAATTCTTGGGGTGAATTTGGCGATTACAAAGGAAATAATTATGCTTCAGAATCTTATGTGAAATATAAGACTATGAATATTCTGGTAAATAAGGCAGCTGTTCCTTCAGAGATATTGGACAAATTGGGTATTGGAAAGTAAATGGAGGAATTCTGTCGGGATAAAAATGATTTAACAAAACAATTAAAAACTATAAAAAATGAGAATCTTAAAAACTATCGCAACATTTGCTTTGGCAGCTGCTGTAATTGTACCTGCCAATGCTCAGAAAAAAGGTAAAAAAGAGGCTGAGAAGCCTGAGGGTTATGTATTTACAACAGTTAAAGAGAATCCTATCACATCAATAAAGAACCAAAGCCGTTCAAGTACTTGCTGGTCATTTTCTGCAATAAGCTTCCTTGAGAGCGAGATCATTAAAAAAGGTGCTGCCGATACAAATATCGATTTGTCGGAGATGTTTATTGTTTCTAATGCTTATGCAGATAAAGCTGAGAAATTTGTAAGACTTGACGGTAACCTTAATTTTGGTCCCGGATCAGATTTTGGTGATGTTGTTGATGTATGGAAAGCTTACGGTATTGTTCCTGAGAGTGAAATGAGAGGTTTGAATTATGGTACTTCTATTCACGCTCATAATGAGTTTGATGCTGTTACAAGAGCTTATGTTGATGCAGTAGCCACAAATCCTAACAAAAAATTGACAACTGCTTGGTTGAACGGTTTCCGTGGTATTGAGGCTGCATATCTTGGCGCTATTCCAGAGAAATTTGTTGTGGACGGCAAAGAGTATACTCCAAAGAGCTATGCTGAGTCATTGCAAATTGACCCTAAAGATTATATCTCTTTGACTTCGTTTACTCACCATCCATTCTATGAGCAATTTGCAATTGAGGTTCCTGATAACTGGAGATGGACTCTATCATACAACTTGCCTTTGGATGAGCTTATTCAAGTAATGGATTATGCAATTGAGCAGGGTTATACTTTTGCTTGGGGTTCAGATGTAAGCGAGAAGGGCTTTACAAGAGATGGTCTTTGCATTGTTCCAGATGTTGAGGCCAATGAGCGTAGCGGCTCAGATCAGGACAGATGGTTGGGCGTAAGCAAAGAGGAGAAACAGGCTATGCTTTACAACTTGAATGCTCCAGGTAAAGAGAAAGAGATTACTCAGGAGTTGCGTCAGGCTGAGTATGACAATAAACTTACAACAGATGACCACGGTATGCATATCTTTGGTATTGCAAAAGATCAGAATGGTACAAAATACTATATGGTTAAGAACTCTTGGGGCCCTGTAGGCAAATATAAAGGTATCTGGTATGCTTCAGAGGCATTTGTAAGATATAAAACCATGAATATCCTTATCAATAAAAATGCTCTTCCTAAAGAGATAAAAGCTAAATTGGGTATCAACTAGAATTCTGTCTAATATTATGGCAAGAGGCCTTGTGCTTCTTGCCATTTTTTTATGAACATTTAAGAAATTGGTTATGAAAAAGTTATTTATGGCTGTTGCTGCTATGTGTTTGGGAACAGCTGCAATGGCACAGGAGGTTTATAACTATGAGTTTACAGATGTAAAGGTTAATCCTGCAACCTCTGTAAAGAATCAGGCAAGAACCGGTACATGCTGGTGTTTCTCCACCATCTCATTTATGGAGTCCGAGCTTTTGAGAATGGGTAAAGGCGAGTATGATTTCTCTGAAATGTATATTGTAAGAAATAACTATGAGCGCCGTATGGATGACAATACAATGAGACGCGGCCGTGGCAATATTGGTGAGGGCAGTCTTGCCCATATGGCAACATACGCTATAAACAAGTTTGGTCTTATTCCCGAGGAGGTTTATTCAGGAATTAACTACGATTCAAAGACTCATAATCATACAAGATTGCAGAGTTATGTAAAAGCGATATCTGCACAGGCTGTAGAGAATAAGGAGCGTATTCCTGCAGAGCTTAAAAAGGGTCTGCTTGATGCATTTATGGGTGAGGTTCCTGCAACTTTCACTTACAAAGGCAAAGAGTACACTCCGCAATCATTCTATAAGAGTCTTGGTCTGAATATGGCCGATTACGTAGAAATTACAAGCTTTAACCATCATCCTTACTATCAGTTGATACCGCTTGAAATTCCAGATAACTGGGATCATGCTATGTTCTACAACGTTCCTCTTGATGATTTCATAAGAATTATGGATTATGCTATAGAGAGCGGTTACACATTTGTATGGGACGGAGATGTAAGCGAGAGATCTTATGACTTTAACCACAACAGAATAGCTTTGAATACAGCTGTAGATTTGAAGGCTGGAAAAGTATCTGAGAGAGCAGAAGAGATTCCTGTAACTCAAGAGACTCGTCAAAGGGATTTTGAGAACTTTACAACTACCGACGACCATTTGATGCATATTACCGGTATTGCAAAAGATCAGGAAGGTGTAAAATATTACATTACCAAAAACTCTTGGGGCTATGACCGCAACGGTACAGGATATATGCATATGTCTGAGGAGTTTGTAAAGGCTAAGACAGTATCTATACTTGTACATAAAAATTCAATTCCAAAAGACTTGAAGTCAAAATTGGGAATTAAATAATCTTCCCGACAGAGATAGAACTTTAAAAAGTTTGAGAATAAGAGACCTGATCAAATAATC
>JAFZFL010000038.1 GCA_017555925.1 Bacteroidales bacterium
AATCGAGCGGAACAGATTTATATACCTTTATATATGTATAATCTCCCGGAATAATATCACCTTCTATAACCATCAGGCTCATATCTTCCTGTTTAAAATTGAGTTCTTCGGGACTAAAATCATATATACAGGCCGCAAAGAGAGCTGCAAACAGCACCAAAACAAAAAAAGTATATATTCTCTTTAACATCTTTGCCATATCTTAAATCAACAAATGTTTACATTAAAACTTGAAATTCAGGTTTATATATGGGATTTGCGAACCAAACACACTAAGTTTGTAGCCTTTTATATTACCTGGTCCCTCCGACTCAAAATAGACCGAATATACATTCTTCCTGCCAGTTACATTATAGACTCCCAACGTAAACGAGAAGTGCGTAAAAGCCTTGAGCTTATGGGTAGGTTCAACATTTATTGCCGCATCAAGTCTGAAATAGTCGGGTATTCTGTAGGAGTTCCTTTGTGAATAGTAGAGCCTGTAAGCTCCCCCGTAATAATACTTGGCAATAGGGATTGAAACCGGCCTTCCGGTAGAATAGTCGGCATTCAAAGAGATACTGAACCTATGTGTAAATTTATAATTGCCCACTAATTTAAAATCATGGGGTTTGTCAAAAGAGGCATTATACCACTCACCTCCATTGATGGCAGACCCGCCCCTTTCACTGCTTTCGCGCAACTGTGCCCTTGAGTATGTATATGACATCCATCCGTTAAGTTTACCTATAGGCTTTTTGAACATAACCTCAACACCATAAGCTTTACCTTGTGTTTCAACCACATCATTGGCAATATTCTCATTCATGATAATTACCGCACCGCTTTTATAATCGAGGTAATGCTCCATGTTTTTGTAATATCCCTCAACCGACATCTCCAGTTTATTGTTGGCCATTGATGCATAAAATCCTGCCGCAGCCTGCCAGCCTGTTTGCGGTTTAATATCCTTATCACTCAATTTCCAGGTATCTGTAGGGGATATTGCAGTTGTATTTGACAGCATGTGAATATATTGGTTCATACTGTTGAAGCCAGCTTTAAATGAGACTTTCGGCGAAATCATATATCTTCCCGAAACCCTTATCTCCGGTGCAGCATAGACTTTATCAGACTTGAATGCCGTCATCCTTATACCATAATCAAGGAACAACTTCTCTGAAATTTTCCAACTGTCACTTACATAGACCGCAGCCTCCACAGCAGTTTCTGTATCAAGAAGTTTAGGCTTTACTTTTGACTCTTCGCCATAAGGCAGATAACTGCCGGGAGAGAGATTGTAATAGACGCCCTCAAGACCGTATGTTAAAGAGTGTCTGTTATTTAGCAACGAATTAAACTTAAGTTTGCCAAAGCCCTGCCAGATATCAAATGCCAACTCATATGAAGAGACCGGATTATATTTGTCAAATGTGGAGTAACCATACTTGTCATATCCGGCATTAAATTCAAATGAGTGTTTTTCATGGAAGTTATTCTTCCATCTCAAGGATGCATTCAGATTTTCATATCTGTAACTGGTATCTACACTAAACTTGAATGCATCTGTTGAATAGTATCCATTGAGGTGAATTGAGTTGCGTTCATTGAATCTATGGGTAAGGCCCGCAGTAACGTCATAAAAGGAGGCTGTTCCATTTTTATATCCGCTCTCCTCGGGCAGCAGACCCAACAACCAGTCGGAATAGGTACCTCTTGCTCCAACTATAAATGTAGTCTTCTTCCCGACAGGTCCCTCAAGATGAGCCCTTGCAGTAAGCAATCCTACACCCAATGAGCCTGTAACATTCTTATTGTTACCCTCTCTGCTTCTCACATCAAGCACCGACGATATTCTTCCTCCATACTCTACAGGAATAGAACTCTTGTAGAGTTCAATATCATTTACAATATCGGGGTTGAACGATGAGAACATTCCAAAAAGATGCGACGGATTATAGACTGTTCCTCCATTGAACAAGACAAGATTCTGATCTGTAGCACCTCCACGTACATTAAATCCGCCTGATGCCTCTCCCACACTCTTCACTCCAGGCAGTGTAAGTATAACCTTTACCACATCCGCCTCACCAAATACAGCCGGCACCTTTTTTATCCTCTCCATCCTCACCTTTTCAATGCCGATCTCGTTATTTCTCAATTTGCTCGAATTCTCTGCAGATACCACCACACTATTAAGAGAAAAGACCCTCTCTTTAACAACCACATCAAGCACTCCTTCGTTATATACCATCAGATTAACCTTGGAATCCTCCAATGAGTATCCTGTCACATCCAATATATTCTCACCCAACGGCAAAAGTATTTTATAGAATCCGTACGCGTCAGACTGGGCCATAGCCTTGGTCTTTGAATCATACAGAAGCACTCCCACAACAGGCTCTCCTGTTCTGGAGTCCCTTACAAAACCGCTCAAATAGGCTTTACCCTGAGGATTTTGCCTCTCTTTGTCGCCAATTTGGTAAACTTTGTTCTGAGAGGTTGCAACATTTGCATTATCCTGCAAAATATCTATGTAATCCTGCTGGCTTCTGGTCTCTACTACAACATCATTCTTAAAGTAACCCGATGGCAACTCCGCAGTAAGTCCCGCCCCTTTAAGTATAAAAATTGAATTATGGGCACGGGAGAACAGATAACCCTTTTCGGTTAATGCTGCCATTATATCCTCTTCAAGAGTGGCACTGCCGCCATTAACTGTAAATATAAGATTGTCGGCAGAGGGACTTGGAATATAATATACTGGCTGGCTGCTTATACGTCTGAATATACTTACAAGAGAATCTATACCAATATTTCTATAAACAGTAGCCTGCTGTGCGTAAGCCAGATTCTGAATGAAGACTATTGCGGCAAAAATCAACAAAACCAACCTTCTCATAGCTCACCCCTCCTGCCCTCGATAAAATCCATTATACTTACAAACACCTTATCTTTTGACTCTTTGCCTGCAAGATGCATATTATGAGCCTTTATATGTTGCTTTATCGCGCTCTTATACTCCTTATATATTCTTGTAAGATCGCCTTTATTCTTAAAACTCACAACTCTACCATCTTTTACAACATAATAGCTGTATGCCGGATAGAACTGTTTCAATATGGCAGTATTCGACTCAGCAGTACTGGCCTTCTCATTAAAAATCTTCTTTATTCTCTTAAGCAGCATATCTGTACCATTATGCAGCACTTCATAGTAGCCATAATCGAGTCCGCTTATTCCATCTTCAGGAGTATGATTGATAAAATTGTGCTCACCCAAAGAGAAATTACTCACATGGCTCTTGTCCAGCACTATTATCATTCCTGTACCATACATCTGCAGATAGAGTTCGTCGCTATGCGCATTAAGATTCATTTTAAGTCCGGCAAACTCTTTCTTGTTATAGTAGAGTCTGCCCTCCATAAACTCATCTGAATAGGCATACACACTTCCAGTATATCGGTATGGATACTTTACCGCAGCCGGGCCTCTGAATACCACAGCGTCTATCTTTGCATCATTAATGTTGTCATAGCTCACCTTTACAATATTTTCATCTTTTTTCAACTCTTGTGCAAAGCCGAAACTACAGGGGAGCAAGATGATGGCAACCAGTAAAAGGAGTATAAATTTTCTCATAATCTTTTTATTTTCTTTTTCTTGCACTCTCTCCAAGCATTGCAGCAATTGCACCGTTCATCTTGTTTGCCTGCAACAGCTCCTCAAGTGGCAAGTGCATCCTGTAACGCCAATAGTGGTTTGGATTGGACGGATCGTTTATACGCTCCGCATCAACAAACCTGCTCCTTATCTTTTCATCTATTGAAATCCAGTCCTGAAGAGGGAATATCGCCAACATACTTGGTGCAGCAAGGTTTTGTTTAAGCATATTCGAACAATCGGCAGGAAGGGCATCGGTAATTGGGACTGTTGTCTTTGCATCAATGTTGGCAACGGCTCCCATTGTTGTTCCCAGACGTCGTCCAAGCCACATTCTCATTGTTTCGCTGTCGTGAGTACTGGTTGTACAGACACTCAAATATGGATACTCCGCCGGATTACCCAAATCTCTTCCAAACTGTTTTGGCATTATCATCAGTTCCAATGAGAATATTTTCAGATTGTTCATACACCTGGTTACCGACGGCGACAACATTCCCAAGTCTTCTCCGCATGAAAGCATATTGGTTGCCGCAATAAGCTGCTGCAGCTTTTTAATTGCATTGTTGTACCACATCTGGTCATGACGTTCAAAGAAGTACCAATGGTGTAATCTGTCATAAGCCTCCTTTTCATATTGTGGCAGCTCCCTGTATTGGGCGCCATTCTGTCCGGAGATCATCGGGTGATATTTGCCTTTTACGTATGAGTCCTCTATGAACAATCTGTCGAGACCCTGATAATTGTTGCTCTTTTCAAGATCTGCCCCACTCGGCACTCCCATCTCCCTTATCTCTGTGAGTGTAAGAGGCCATGTAGGGTAGAAATGGCCCATACGTCCATCCTTATACTCAATGGGAGTTTCCCATATTCTGAAGAAACCAAGAATATGGTCTATCCTGTAGGCATCAAAATATTTTGCAAAACAAGTAAGGCGCTGCTTCCACCACTTGTAATTGTCCTGAGCCATCTTCTCCCAATTGTAAGTTGGGAAGCCCCAATTCTGACCAGAGATGGAGAAGAAGTCAGGCGGTGCTCCTGCCTGTTGGCCAAAATTGAAGAGTTCGGGATATTGCCATGCTTCAACGCTGTCGCGCGAAATACCTATTGGAATATCACCCTTTATTGCCACGCCACACGCTTTGGCATGCTCTTTTGTTGCACACATCTGCTTGTAAAGGTTATATTGCAGATACACGTAAAAGAATACATCATCTGAATACTTGCTCTCCGGAGCTGATATTTTATCTATAAGTTTTTGCGAAAATACCGAGCAATTAATGTTTGAAAACTCAGGCAGCTTTGTCCAGTGACGGAAATTTGCTGTTTTGAAATGGTCACGCAATGCAGAGAAAACAGCATAAGGCAAAAGCCACTCCCTGTTCTCCTTGGCAAATGTATAATATGCCGGTTCTGCAAAAGCGCTCTCCTTTTCTTGTCTGTACATAACCCTACAGTAAGCCATTTTGAATTGCCATGTAGCCTCATAATCAAGGAACATATTGTTATTCAAACTCTTACCCTCTCTCTTAAACTGTTTTAGAAGTTTTTCATCCTTCATCTGTCCCAGCTCCTCAAGGTTTATGTATAGAGGATGAAGCGCTAAAGTTGATATGCAATTGTATGGATATGAATCTTTCCATGAAAGGTGGGCTGTTGTATCATTGATTGGCAACAACTGAATTATTGACATTCCGGTCTTTGCTGCCCAATCTACAAGAAGTCTCAAATCCTTGAAATCTCCCACGCCCTGACTCCCTTTACTCCTCAATGAGAATACTGGAACAGCAACTCCGGCAAAACGGGGTCTGGCAATAGGCAACGATGTTTGGGAGTGTTCTATCACTACAGTTGAGTTCTTGCTCACTTTAGGTACAACCATCTCTCTGTTGTTGCAATTCTCCCAAATAGAATCGGATGTATCTTTATCAAGAATCACAAACTTATACTCCCACTGCTCATCTGCAAATTTTTTCACATCGAGGTAAGCTTCCCACCTTAGACCATCTATGCGCGTCATAGGTACAGAGAGTTGGGGATTCCACTCGCCCAAAGCCTTTGAACTGCCGCAAATCCTCACCTGTGAGTTCTCAGGGACATTTGGTACAATGGCTCTTATTACCAACTCATTATCTTTCCTATGCGTCTGTCCGTAACTTGCAGCACCCTGGGCATAGAAGACATCCGAGAATGGTGATGTTAGAAAAGGGGACTCCTCTGTATTGCCTGTCCATTGGTCATAGCTCTCAAGTTTGGTTGTAGCTGTTCCAATGGCTACAGACCTGCTCTTGCCCACTTCATAATAGATATTTCCAGACTGCTCCCTTACAAAATATTTATATGATAAGAACCTCTCCTTTGCACTGTTGAAATTTATCTGCGCACTCCACAATGAATCCCCCTCATACTCCATTTTTAGAGCCTTTTGCGGATCATTCATTCCAAGAGCCTTTGTTGAACCTGTAATAAAAAGCTCCTCATTATGTACAGGGTTGAAGTTGATAATAAATTTGATGGTCATAATATTATGATCTTTTAGAAGAAACACTCAGACTTACAAGCGACACCAATCCGCATACAATCATTACCAAAGCCTGGGCCTCATGAGATATTGTAGCAAATATTACTCCTGTAGTCTGGGCTATACCATAAACACTGGCAAGAGCCAGACTCAAGATAAAATGATATGCTCCCAAACCACCCTGAACCGGGACTGCCCATCCCAGGCCTCCGACAATCATCAAAAAGAGTGCATCTGCACCATTGAGATGACCCACTGTCGGGAAGGCTAAAATTGTTGTAAAACTTGTAAGCCAATAGGTAAGCCATATAAGAACCGTATATAGAATAAACAGCCATTTCTGCCTCATTGCAAATAGGGTTACCAGACCTTTCATAAGTCCTTTGACCATATCTGCAATCTTACCTATTATTTTTATTTTCAATAACTTTGCTCTGTAAATCCATACAACTGAAGCCAATATGGCTATAACCGCAAAGGCAATGACACCAATCCATCCGAGCTCCACACTGAACCTCTCTTTCAAAGGCATATAGAGTTCATCGGCCAAAAAACTGCCAAACTCATTCCACTTGAAAAGCAACAAAACAACCATCCAGCCCAAAAGGCAAACCATATCAAGCGCCCTCTCAACCACTACAGTTCCAAGAGCCCCTTCAAATGTAAGTCTCTTATTACGTGCAACAACGCCACACCTTGCAAACTCTCCGGCCCTCGGCACCACAAAGTTTGTGAGGTATGCTATGGCCACTCCATCGTAAGCCTCCTTAAATGAAATTTTGCTGTCAAGAGGTTGCAAAAGAAGCTGCCAACGCAATGCCCTTACAATAAAGCCCAATATGCCAATAAGCATTGAAGCCCCTATCCAGTAGAAGTTACAGCTTTTGAGGCCATTTATAAAATCCTCCCACCTGACCTCCTTGAATGAAAAAAACAACAAAATACCTGCTATTGACAACAAGAACAGGTATTTGACTATTTTTTTAAATGATATGTCCTTTTTAGATCCCGCCGGCATAACCCTTCAAAATCCAATTATGGAATCCTATTATGCTCACACGAGCCTATTTGATCAACTTGTTGGTTACAGAGTCGGGGAAAACAACCATAGGCTTAAACTCTTTGGCCTCCTCCGGAGTCATTAATGCATACGACATAATGATGACAAGATCTCCCACAGCACATTTGCGGGCAGCAGCTCCGTTCAGACAGATCTTTCCGCTTCCTCTCTCCCCTTTTATTACGTAAGTCTCAAGTCTCTCGCCATTATTGATATTAACAATCTGTACCTTCTCGTTCTCATAAAGGCCTGCAGCCTCAATAAGATCCTCATCAATTGTAATACTTCCTATATAATTGAGGTTAGCCTCAGTTATAGTTACTCTATGTATCTTTGATTTTACTACCTCTATAAACATAAGTAGAATTTTTTTTCTATTTCTATTCCCTTCCCGACAGATCTTTCTGCCACTCTTTTTCTACAATCCTATATTGTCAATAAGTCTTACCGGACGCGCATAAACAGCACACCAGAGCCTTATATTTTCTGAGTCACACCATTTTTTTATTGGGACCAATGAATCCGCATCAATTATCTCTATATATTCTGTTTCAAGTTCACTGTTCTCATCAATAAGTCTGGCAAGTTCAGCTATTGTCTGCTCTGGAGTCATGCTTTTTCGCAACTCCTTTGCCTTGCATATTGTTCTGTAAATATGGGGGGCTGCTTCACGCTGTGCTGCTGTAAGCAGTGTATTTCTGGAACTCTTTGCCAGACCATCCTCCTCCCTTATAATATCACATGGAACAATCTGAAGTTTATAATTGAGCTTCTGCACAAAATACTTGATAATTGCAACCTGCTGGAAATCCTTCTCTCCAAAGAATGCAAATGCAGGTTTTACAATGTCAAACAATCTGGTAACAACCTGAACAACTCCATTAAAGTGTCCTGGTCTGCGCGGACCCTCTCCATAACTGTCGAGACCTCCCATATCAAATACACGGGTATCCTCCTCAGGATAAATGTCCTCCACACGCGGAGCAAAAACAATATCCACTCCACTCTTTTCAAGAAGGGCGCAATCCGCCTCCAAAGTGCGTGGATATGTTGCAAGATCCTGCTTATTGTTGAATTGTGTCGGATTTACAAATACACTCACTATAGTATGTGAGCATTTGCCAACAGATTTTTCCACTAACGAAA
>JAFZFL010000039.1 GCA_017555925.1 Bacteroidales bacterium
CACCTATTGAAGTCATCATCCTTATGATATGGCGGGTGGTTATCCTGTGTTTGTCTCCAATATTCATCTTTACCCATTTGTAACCCTTCTCGGCCTTCTCCGGGTGAATATCGTCGGCGAGCATCTTCTGTCCCTTCCTGTTTCTCTTTTCATTCCCAATCTCCTTCTCCCTTTTGCCGCTTCCCTTGTCATCTCTGTTTTTGCGTGACGTTTCTTCTCCCTTCTGATCTGATTTTCTGTCGGGAATATTAAGGTCAGGAGCATTTTTGTAGTACTCAATGAACCTGTTGAATTCGCATGCTATGAATTTTTCAATTATCTCCTGTTTGCTCAGTGATTCCCATTTTTGCTCAACCATTGAGATGTATTGGCTTGCCTCCTCGCTTACAGCAATATTGTCGATTCTGTCTATAAGTGAAAGAAGCTGTTTTGAACAGACTTCCGCTCCCGACGGAATCTTGGCCTTATTGAAGGTCTTGCCTATAATCTGCTCTATTCTCTTTATCTTGTGCAGCTCCTTGGTGTTGATGATTACAATGGAAATGCCATTCTTGTCGGCTCTGCCAGTACGTCCGCTTCTGTGTGTATATTGTTCAACCTCATCTGGCAAATTGTAATTGATTACATGGGTGAGATTGTTTACATCGATTCCTCTTGCTGCAACGTCGGTGGCAACAAGCAGATGAAGATGTCTCTTCTTGAAACGCCCCATAACCATATCTCTTTGGCCTTGAGCAAGATCTCCGTGCAGAGCATCTGCATCATAACCATCTCTTATAAGTGAGTCCGCTATCTCCTGAGTCTCTTTCTTTGTTCTGCAGAAGATGATGCCATAAATGTCGGGGTAATAATCGGCAATACGTTTAAGGGCTGCATATCTCTCCTTTTCATGAACGGTATAGTAGTAGTGCTCAACATTCTCTGAACCGGAGTTGCGTTCGCCAACTGTAACCATAGTGTACTCTTTCATATAGCTTTTTGCTATAGACTCAACCTCTACAGGCAGAGTTGCAGAAAAGAGCAGCGACCTTTTGTTCTCAGGTGCAGATTCCAGAATGGCATCAAGCTCCTCTTTGAATCCCATATTGAGCATCTCGTCAGCCTCATCAAGAACAAGTGTGTGGATTCCCGATATGTCAGCAGCCTTCTTTTTTATGAGATCAAGCATACGTCCGGGAGTTGCAACAATAATTTGAGGGGTCTTTCTCAATAATCTTATTTGAGCCTCAATGTTTGCTCCTCCATATACAGGCACAATAGATACTCCCTCTATATATTTGGAGTAGTTGCAAAGATCCTGGGCAATCTGTTTGCATAGTTCTCTTGTAGGGGAGAGAACAAGGACTTGTGTCTTTTTCTCTGCAAAACTGTACCATTTTCTATCAGGGTCATTTCTATTCTCCTCATATCCGGCAAACTTGTCATTCAGTCTCTCCTCTATCTTCTGCAGTGTGGGTAGGCCGAATGCAGCTGTTTTTCCAGTACCTGTCTGGGCGAGACATACTATATCCTGTTTGCCGTCAAGAATTGTAGGGATAATCTCTTTCTGGACAGGAGTAGGTCTCTCAAATCCAAGTTCATTTATCGCATTTACAATATTGTCTCCAAGTCCGAGAAGTGCAAATCTGTTGGTGACATTAAAATTGGGCATGATAGAGTGGTACTCCTCCTTGAAAATGCCGTACTCCTTCTCGGTTATAAGATATGGATATGTCATCAATTTCATTTCCAAAGGTTTATCCCCTTTATGAAATGGCGGTTGAAAGTGCTGTATCTCATTTATGTCAAGATCCATTCTGTTGTAGAATGCAATTCTCTTTATGGCCTCCTCTGTGTGAGGAAGTTCTGCTTCAAGAAGAAGCGGAACTCTCTCTGCATCTGATTTTTCCTTAATGAATTCTATTGCTGTTGAACCATATCCCAAACCCTTGAATTTGTCATCTATAGCAAGGTGTTCTGCAAAATAGCAATGCTTGAATCTCCAGAATGCGAGCAACCCTAATACACTATCTTTATCTTCATGAGGTGACAATGCATAGAAATGGTAATTGGAATGCTCTTCCATTACTCTTTTCTGCTCCTGTTCTTCCCTCTGTTCATTTATTGGAAAGTTATTGCAATATATCTCACGGCACTTGCTGTATAGTGGGTGAGCAACAGATTCAATTCTTGTAAAAATCATAAACTCAATTAATATTTGTTCCAACCTGATAGGAATGCATCAATGGCCACAGACCAATATTTGGCAAAGATATAAATTAAATAGAGAGCTGCGGAGAGGATTATAATCATAATGAAATTTTTTTTGTTCTCCTTGAAAAAATTGTTTGTCATAATATATTTCTTTTAAGTTGTAAGTGACGCAAAATTATGGAGCAACTCTTCATTTCTTTTATGAAAAAGGATATTTTTGCATTATGTAACGAATAAATATTTAATTTTATAAATCTTAGTCCGTTGTTAAACGTTTATACACGTTTAAGCATGGATTTTTGTAGATTTCTATATTATTTTTGTCATCATTTCGTAAGGAGGTAATGTTATGGTAAAGGTGAGGAGCATTGGAATATTCGGAAAGTGTAATGTTGGAAAGAGTACACTCATAAATATGCTGGTGGGGCAGGAGGTGGCAATTGTATCGCCTGTTGCCGGCACTACAACAGATGCTGTAAAAAAGAGAATGGAAATACCGGAGATTGGCCCATGCATTCTGATTGATACAGCAGGTATAGATGACACTTCAGAG
>JAFZFL010000040.1 GCA_017555925.1 Bacteroidales bacterium
AAGTAAACCAATAAAATAGAAGAGAGCGCTCTGTTATTTTCAGGGCGCTCTCTTTATGTGTAATACGCAATAAGAGTATTATTTTCTGTAGTCGTAGAAACCTACACCTGTTTTTCTTCCCAACAATTTAGCTCTAACCATCTTTCTAAGAAGTGGGTGAGGGCGATATTTGCTGTCGCCAAATTCATTGTAAAGAACCTCCATGATTGCAAGACAAACATCCAAACCAATAAGGTCTGCCAATGCCAATGGGCCCATAGGGTGGTTGGCACCAAGTTTCATAGCCTCGTCAATCTCCTCTTTTGTAGCTACACCGTCGGCAAGAATTCCAATACCCTCATTAACCATAGGGATAAGGATTCTGTTTACAACAAAGCCTGGAGCTTCGTTTACAGTAACAGGAGTCTTTCCAATCTGTTTTGAAAGCTCAACAACAGTCTGATGAACCTCATCTGATGTAAGCTGGCCTTTGATAACCTCTACAAGTTTCATCATAGGAACCGGATTGAAGAAGTGCATTCCAATAACCTTCTCCGGACGGTTTGTGTAAGAAGCAACTTGGGTAATTGACAAAGAAGATGTGTTTGTAGCAAGAATTGCCTCTGGTTTGCAAATCTGATCCAAAGTCTTGAAAATCTCCTCTTTAATAGCCATGTCTTCAGCTACAACTTCAACTACCAAATCAACATCTGCAAGATCTTCGTAAACTTTAGTGTCTTTAATTCTTGCAAGAGTTGCATCTCTGTCTGCAGCCTCCATTTTACCCTTCTCAACCATTTTGGCAAGGCTCTTCTCAATTGATGCATGTGCTTTAGCCAATGAAGCGTCTGAACGGCCTTTAATAATAACGTCGTGTCCTGCTACGGCAAATGTTTGGGCAATACCGTTACCCATTGTGCCGTTACCTACTACTGCAACTTTCATACTTTCTAAGTTTTAATATTGTTTTAAGTTAGTGATTGTTCTTTATCTGTTTTTGTAAACCGCTTCGCGTTTTGCAAGAAATGCTGCCATACCCTCTTTCTGGTCTTCGGTAGAGAAGCATAATCCAAACAGATTGGCTTCTATCGCAATTGCAGAGTCAATATCTGTCTGCATACCTCTGTTAATGGCCTCTTTGCTATATTTTACTGCAATTGGGGCTTTCTTGGCAATCTTCTGGGCCAAAGCCATAGCTGTGTCTATTAAAGCCTCTGGTTCAACAACTTTGTTTACTAGTCCAATTCTGTAAGCCTCTTCTGCATTAATGATGTCTGCGGTGTAGATAAGCTCTTTGGCAATACCCATTCCAACAATTCTTGGCAGACGTTGTGTTCCCGAAAAGCCTGGAGTAATTCCCAAGCCAACCTCAGGCTGTCCCAATTTTGCTTTATTGGAAGCAATTCTTATGTCGCAGCATAGTGAAAGCTCGCATCCGCCGCCAAGAGCAAATCCGTTAATGGCTGCAATGACAGGTTTTTCCAACAGTTCAATCTTTCTGAATACTGCTGCACCTTTCTCTCCAAAGGCTTTACCCTCAGCTGCATTCATTGTGCTCATTTGGGAGATGTCTGCTCCTGCTACAAAAGCTTTGCCCTCTCCGGTAAGTATAACTGCCAGAATTGAATCATCTGCGGCAATCTCTGTAAATGCACAATCCAATTCATCCAATACTGTTGAGTTAAGTGCATTCAATGCTGCCGGATTATTAATTTTTACAATGCAAACATTGTCGTGTTTCTCAATAAGAAGTTTAGTGTATTCCATACTATTGTGGTTTAATATTGTCAGTTTGAGCTCTATCCGATAGTGCAGTCTGAGTTGTCTGAAGCATCGTCTGCAGACTCGTCTCACTGCAATTTAAAATCATTTACAAATGTACTAACAATAGTTTGATTTTTTTAATAATAATTTGAGTTTTTAGTTGAAAAAATAACAAGAATGTTATTTGAAATGAGATTTTATTTGTATAATTTTGCACTACTTATGGTGTATAATGGACTTTTGTAAGAAAATATATTCAAAATATAGATTTTAAAACGTTTTAAGAGATGAATAAAAGAATTTCTTTGCAGGATGCCGTTGCTAAAGTTAAAGACGGTATGACAGTAATGGTCGGTGGTTTTTTGGGTGCCGGTAGCCCTCTCACTATTCTTGACGAACTTGCACTGAGCGGTGTCAAGGACCTTACTCTCATTTGTAATGATACTGCTTTTGCAGACGTTGCTCATGGAAAACTTATCACTAACAAACAAGTCAAGAAAGTTATAGTTTCCCATATTGGTACAAACCCTAATACAAGCGAGCAGATGAACAGTGGCGAGCTTGAGATAGAGTTTGCTCCTCAAGGAACTTTGGCAGAGAGAGTTAGAGCTGGTGGAGCCGGTTTGGGCGGTGTTCTTACTTCTACAGGATTGGGTACTGTTGTTGCTGAGGGTAAAGAAATCATAACTATAGACGGTAAAGATTATTTGTTGGAGAGACCTTTGAGAGCAGATATTGCGCTTTTGGGTGCTACTGTAGCTGATGAGTCAGGTAACCTTATATTTGTTGGTACAACCCAGAATTTCAATCCGCTTATGGCAACAGCTGCTGACTTGGTTATTGTTGAGGCAGAAAAAGTTGTTAAAGTTGGAGATATAGCTCCAGAGCAGGTTCATACTCCTGCAATCTTTGTGGATTATATCTATGAAAAACAGTAAAATAATATAAAACATTTAAATATACTCGTAATTATGACAAAGAAAGCTTTAATCAGAGTTAGAATGAGCTGTCATGATGCTCATTATGGTGGAAACCTTGTTGACGGTGCAAGAATGTTGAACCTTTTTGGTGATGTTGCTACCGAGTTGCTTATCATCAATGACGGTGATGAGGGTTTGTTCAAAGCATATGATAATGTAGAGTTTATGGCTCCTGTATATGCAGGTGATTATATTGAGGCTACCGGTGAGATTGTTTCAGCAGGTAACTCTTCAAGAAAAATGGTATTTGAGGCTCGTAAAGTGATTGTTCCAAGACCAGATATTTCAGATTCGGCTGCGGATGTTTTGGAAGAGCCAATTGTGGTATGTAAAGCAAGCGGAACTTGTGTTGTTCCTGTCAAATGCCAAAGAAATAAAAAATAAATCGGGGATACAGATATGTCAAAATTGATTATTACTGCTGCAATTTGCGGCGCAGAGGTTACTAAAGAGCAGAACCCTGCAGTTCCTTATACAGTAGAGGAGATTGTACGTGAGGCTAAATCTGCGGTAGAGGCAGGTGCAGCTATTGTACACCTTCATGTTAGAGAGGACGATGGTACTCCTACCCAAAGTAAGGCGCGTTTCAAAGAGTGTATTGATGCTATCCTTAAAGAGTGTCCGGATGTTATCCTTATCCCTTCTACAGGCGGTGCAGTAGGTATGTCGGCAGAGGAGCGTCTTCAGCCAACAGAGCTTTTCCCGGAAATGGCAACTCTTGATTGCGGAACCTGCAACTTTGGTGATGATGTATTTGAGAATACTATGCCTATAATGAGAGCATTTGGAAAGAGAATGCTTGAGAATGATATCAAACCTGAATATGAGTGCTTTGAGATGGGTCACCTTGACACTATCCTAAATATGGCTAAAAAAGGCCAGGTTCCTGGTGCTCCTATGCAGTTCAACTTTGTACTTGGTGTACCTGGTTGTACTCCTGCTACAGTTCAGAACCTATGCTGGTTGGTAAATGCCATTCCTGCAGGTTCTACATGGACAGCAACCGGTATTGGCCGTCATCAGTTCAATCTTGCTGCCGCTGCAATTGCAATGGGCGGTAATGTGAGAGTTGGTTTTGAGGACAGCATCTATATTGAGAAAGGTGTTCTTGCAAAATCAAATGGTGAGATGGTTGCCAAAGTAGTACGTATGGCTAAAGAGTTGGGCAGAGAGGTTGCTACTTCTGCTGAAGCTCGTGAGATTTTAGGATTGAAACCAAGAAAATAACAGTTTAAAATATAAATAAAATGAAAAAAGGTAATAAATACGGTGTACACCGCGTGATTGAGCCAGTTGGCGTTCTTCCACAACCAGCTAACAAAATTGATAACAACATGGACGAAATCTATGATAATGAGATCTTGATTGACGTTCAAACACTAAATATTGACTCTGCATCTTTCACTGATATTCACAACTATGCAAAACAACAGGCAGGTGAGGGTGCTACTGAGGAGCAAATTTTGGAAGAAGTTAAGAAAGAGATGTTCCTTAACGTAGAGTTACAGGGTAAACATCGTAACCGTCGTACCGGTTCTGGTGGTATGCTTCTTGGTAAGGTTGAGAAAATTGGTGATGCTCTTAAAGGTAAAATTGATCTTAAAGAGGGTGACCGCATTGCAACATTGGTTTCTTTGTCACTTACTCCACTTAGAATCGATGAGATTCTTGAGATTCGTGCAGATGTAGACCAAGTTGATATCAAAGGTAAAGCTATTCTGTTTGAAAGCGGTATTTATGCTAAGATTCCAGATGATATGCCTGAGAAACTTGCATTGTCTGCTCTTGACGTAGCTGGTGCTCCTGCACAAACTGCAAAACTTTGCCAATATGGTCAGAATGTAGTTATTATTGGTGCTGGTGGTAAATCTGGTATGCTTTGCTGCTATGAGGCTAAAAAACGTGTTGGTGTAACAGGTAAAGTTATTGGTCTTACAAATTCTCCAAGAAGTACACAACGTATCAAAGATCTTGGTTTCTGTGATGTTGTTGAGAGTACTGCAGGTATGACTCCAGTTCAAGTAAATGAGCTTGTTTCAAAACTTACTAATGGTAAGATGGCAGATGTTACCATCAACTGTGTGAATGTTCCAGACCAGGAGATGACAGCTGTTCTTTGTACTAAAGATGACGGTATCGTTTACTTCTTCTCTATGGCTACAAGCTTTACTAAAGCTGCTTTAGGTGCTGAAGGTATAGGTTCTGACGTTAATATGATTATTGGTAACGGTTATACTAAAGGACACGCTGAATTTACTCTACAAGAGCTAAGAGAGTGTGAGGCTTTAAGAAAAATCTTTACTGAGTTATACGCATAATTCTGATAATACCTTATAATCCTAAAATATAATAAAAATACTATGGAATCTAGACGCTATGAGCTGTTCCCTAACGTTACAGATGAGCAATGGAACGACTGGAAATGGCAAGTAAAAAATAGAATTGAGACTCTTGAGGATCTTAAAAAATATGTAACCCTTACTCCAGAGGAGGAAGAGGGTGTTAAAAAGACCCTTCAGACTCTTAGAATGGCAATCACTCCTTATTATATAAGTTTGATTGACCCTAACAATCCTGACTGTCCGGTAAGAAAACAGGCTGTACCTACAGGTAAAGAGACATATCAGTCTCCTGCTGATCTTTTGGACCCTCTACATGAGGATGAGGATTCACCTGTACCTGGTTTGACCCACAGATATCCGGATCGCGTACTTCTTCTTATCACTGACATGTGCTCTATGTACTGCCGTCACTGTACAAGAAGACGTTTTGCAGGTCAGAAGGATGGTGAGAGCGCTATTGACAGAATTGACAAGGCTATTGAGTATATTGCAAAGACTCCACAAGTTAGAGACGTACTTCTTTCAGGTGGTGACTCATTGTGCGTAAGCGATGAGAGATTGGAGTATATTATTTCAAAAGTAAGGGCAATTCCTCACGTAGAGATTATCAGACTTGGTTCAAGAACTCCTGTAGTTTGTCCTCAACGTATTACTGATGATTTGGTTAACATGCTTAAGAAATACCATCCAGTATGGTTGAACACACACTTTAACCACCCTCAAGAGGTAACTAAGGAGGCTGCTGAGGCTTGTGCTAAATTGGCTAATGCGGGTATTCCTTTGGGTAACCAGACAGTACTTCTAAGAGGTGTTAATGACTGTGTTAACACTATGAAGAAACTTATGCATGAGTTGGTTAAAATGAGAGTAAGACCTTACTACATTTACCAATGTGACTTGTCTATGGGTATTGAGCACTTCAGAACTCCAGTATCTAAAGGTATTGAGATTATTGAGGGCTTGAGAGGTCACACTTCAGGTTATGCTGTTCCAACATTTGTAGTTGATGCTCCTGGTGGTGGTGGAAAAACACCTGTAATGCCTCAATACGTTATTTCTCAAGCTCCTGGTAAAGTTGTTTTGAGAAACTTTGAGGGTGTTATCACAACATACACAGAGCCAACAGATTACAAGAATGAGTGTAACTGCGAGTATTGTAAGGCTAACCAGAACAAGTCTATTGAGGGCGTTTCTTCATTGCTTGAGGGCAGAGGAATGGCTATTGAGCCTTCTGTATTGAGCAGAAAAGAGCGTTCAAAGAAATAATTGACAAAACAGTATGCCATTCATTAACGAGATTCTTAAATATGATAGCTTGTCTATCGTGGGTCTTGAAAAAAATGTTGGCAAGACTGAATGTCTTAACTATATCCTGTTAAGGTTACCGCTTGAAAGTAAAAAAATAGCGGTAACCTCAATAGGTATAGATGGTGAAAATAAAGATCAGGTTACTGCAACAAAGAAACCTGAGATATTTTTGAGAGAGGGAATGTACTTCTCAACAGCTGAAGCCCATTACAGAAACAGAAGATTGGTTTCTGAATTGGTGGAGATAACAAGTGAAAGAAGTTCTTTGGGTAGAATAGTGACTGGAAGGGTTGCCGTGGGTGGTAAGGTTCTTATATCCGGGCCATCAAGTGGTCCGTCGTTGAAAAGATGGATAAAATCAACTCGTGATCTGGGTGTAGATATAACAATTATTGATGGAGCAATATCAAGATTGAGTTCTGCATCACCGGCAATCAGTAAGGCTATGGTACTCTCTACAGGTGCGGCATATTCATCCAATATGAATACGCTTGTACAGAAAACCAGGTTTGTGGTGGAACTTATAAAGCTTCCTTTGGCAGATGAGGAGATTATTGAGATGTTTGATTCTATTGAGAATGGAGTGTGGGGATTGGATAATGAGGGGAAAATTAAAGATTTTGGTCTTTCGTCATCGTTGGCAATAGCCTCGTTGGATGTTAATATGATCAAAGATATGAGATACATTTTTGCTGCCGGAGCCTTAACCGACAGATTTCTCAATCTTGTGATGAATTCGGGAAATATCAAGAATGTAACTCTATTGGTGAGAGATTTTACAAAGATTTTTGTAAACGAGATGCTTTACAGGAACTTTGTGTCAAGAGGGGGAAGAATATTGGTTCTTCAAAAGAGCAGACTGGTTGCAGTCTGTGTGAATCCTACAGCACCTAACGGATATGTGCTGGATAGTGACATTTTGTGTGAAAAATTGCAGGAGGCCATAAAACTTCCTGTCTATGATATAGTTAAGAACAGTTATGACATTTAAGTCAGTATTGGATATTGATTGCGGTATACGCTTTATGTATGATAATCTTGGTCTGAACTCTTCCTGTGCAAGGAAGATGTTGCTGGAGACTCCAATGATGACATCAAAGCGTGAAATTGATCTCCATTACGCCAAACTTAACCAGCTGTTCAATAAAAACTTGGTTCCTATTGCCAACAAACTTATGTGTTTGAAAGATATAGAAAACACAATAAAGAGGGTAGCAGGAGGCATTGTTTTGGATGATATAGAGTTGTTTGAAATCAAATATCTGGCAATGATTGCGCGTGATGTGCGTCTGCTATTGCAGGAGCAGAAGATTACAGCAGTCAATTTGCCCGATTTGCAGGAGGTTGTTGATATACTTGATCCCGACAGATTGAATATACCCTCTTTTTATGTATATGACTCTTATTCAGAGGCGCTTATGCAGGTGAGAAAAGAGATTAAGTCTATTGTGGGCTACGGTAAAGAGGTTGAAGGGGAGGATAAGCAACAGTTGCTTGAGCTGCAAAAACGTAATGATGAGATAGAGGCTGAGGTAAGGGGAGAGCTGTCGGGAAGAATAAGGGGGCATTCTAACGGATTGGGTCATGCTTTGAAAAATTTGGCACTGCTTGATATTCTGATAGCCAAGGTGGTGCAAATGAAGGAGATGGGATTATGCTTCCCGTCGGTAACAGAGGTGGGAGAGACATTTTATGAGAAGATGTTCAATCCAATGGTAAAGGATGCGCTTAATGCAGTGGGAAAGGAGTTTTATCCCGTTGATATCTGCTTTTCAAATGTTCCTGTTACCATAATAGGGGCAAATATGGGTGGAAAGAGTGTCGTGCTTAAGACATTGGCTTTGAATCAGTTGTTGTGTCAGTTTGGGTTTGGTGTTGCTGCGCAAGTATGTTGCGTAAAGGTGGTGGGTAAGGTAATGTTCTGTATTGGAGATGATCAGAATGCCACAAAGGGGTTATCCTCTTTTGCAGCTGAAATGTTGGCAATCAATGGTGTTGTGAAGAGTTTGAGAGAGGGTGAGAATATTCTAGCTCTTGTTGATGAGCCTGCCAGAACCACTAACCCTGTTGAGGGAACTGCACTTGTTGAAGGACTTCTTGAGGTTATCAAGAGGGGAGAAGGTGGTTTTGTACTTACAACACACTATAATATAAAGAGTAGTGAGGTGAAGAGATATAGGGTTAAAGGTTTGAAGGATGGAGTGATGGATTATACTCTTATTGAAGCAGATAGCGGAGATGTACCTCATGAGGCTGTATCTATTGCCCAGAGTCTGGGTATTGATGCTGAATGGATTGAATTAACCAGAAAACACTTAAATAACTAATATAATTTTATATGCAGAGTAAATTAGGATTGGATTTTAAAAAGGTTGAACGTGCTAAAGGTTTGGCAAAGGAGATTGCCAATGAGGTTCAAGCTTTTGTTGAGTCTTACAGTACTGTTGCCGTTGAGCGTACTTTGTGTAGACTTATGGGCATTGATGGAGTTGATGCTAATGAAGTTCCACTTCCAAACGTTGTAGTGGATGATTTGAAATCAAAAGGTGTATTGAATCAGGGTGTTTTGTTCTACTTGGCAAATGCAATGGTTAATACAGGTATGACTCCTCAGCAGATTGCAGAGAAAGTTGCCGACGGTTCTTTGGATCTTACAAAAGTTGCTGTTGCAGAAAAATCTGAACTTGAGAAAGTTATGCAACCTGTAATTGATGAGAGCATCAATAAGATCAGAGCAAGAAGACAATATAGAGAGAATTTTATTGAGACAGTAGGTGAGGGTGCAAAACCATACTTGTATGTTATTGTAGCTACAGGTAATATCTACGAAGATACTGTTCAGGCTGAGGCTGCTGCAAGACAGGGTGCTGATATTATTGCCGTTATTAGAACAACTGGTCAAAGTTTGTTGGATTATGTACCTTATGGTGCTACAACAGAGGGCTTTGGTGGTACATACGCTACTCAGGAGAATTTCAGAATCATGAGAGAGGCTATGGACAAAGTTGGTAAAGAACTTGGAAGATATATCAGAGTTTGTAACTACTGTTCCGGCCTATGTATGCCTGAGATTGCAATTATGGGTGCGTTTGAGGGTCTTGACGTAATGTTGAATGACGCTCTTTATGGTATCTTGTTCCGTGACATCAACATGCAAAGAACATTGATTGACCAATATATGTCAAGAATCATCAATGGTTTTGCAGGCGTAATTATCAATACAGGTGAGGATAACTATTTGACTACAGCAGATGCTGTTGAGGCTGCTCACACTGTATTGGCTTCTGATTTGATAAATGAGCAGTTGGCTTTGTTGGCAGGTCTTCCAGAGGAGCAGATGGGTCTTGGACATGCATTTGAGATGGATCCAATGTTGGAGAATGGCTTCCTTTATGAGTTGGCACAAGCACAAATGGCTCGTGAAATCTTCCCTAAAGCTCCGCTAAAATATATGCCTCCTACAAAATTCATGACTGGAAATATCTTTAGAGGTCACTTGCAGGATGCTTTGTTCAATATGATTGGTATTTGGACAAACCAGGGTCTTCAACTTCTTGGCATGCCTACAGAGGCTATCCATACTCCGTTTATGTCTGATCGTTTCTTGTCTATCGAGAATGCAAAATATATCTTCAACAACATGAAGAGCATAGGTGATGAGATGGAGTTCAAAGAGGATGGTATTATCAGAAACAGAGCTAAAGAGGTATTGGATAATGCAATTGCTCTATTGGAGCAGATGACTTCTGAGGGCTTGTTCAATGCTCTTGAGAAAGGTATCTTTGGTGATGTTAAAAGAAGCAGAGTTGGCGGTAAAGGTCTTGAAGGTGTAGTAGAGAAGGGTGCCAACTATATGAATCCATTTATTAACTTATTGAAAGGGAGGAAATAACAATGGCAGGTGGATTATATTCAATGTCTGCAAAGGATTTTGATCAGACTCTTGATTTGACAAAAGTAAAGCCTTATGGCGATACAATGAATGACGGTAAAGTGCAAGTAAGCTTTACACTTCCTGTTCCTAACGGTGCAGAGGCTGAGGAGGCTGCTAAACTTTTGATGAAGAAAATGGGATTTGAGAACCCTCTTGTTGCTTTTGCTAAAGAGCTTACTCCCGGTTTCACATTCTTCAACTGTTATGGCAATCTTACACACACTGTAGATTACTCTAACATTTATGTTCCAAAGGTTGAGAGCAACACTATGGATATGCATGAGTGTGATGAGTATATCAAAGAGAATATTGGCCGTAAACTTGTTCTTGTAGGTGCAAGTACCGGTACCGATGCACATACAGTTGGTATTGATGCCATCATGAATATGAAGGGTTATGCAGGCCACTATGGTCTTGAGAGATATGATATGGTTGAGGCTTACAACTTGGGCAGCCAGGTTCCAAATGAGGAGTTCTTGGCAAAAGCTATTGAGTTGAAGGCTGATGCAATTTTGGTATCACAGACAGTAACTCAAAAAGATGTTCATATTCAAAACCTTACAGAGCTAATTGAGCTTATGGAGGCTGAGGGCTTGAGAGACAAGATGATAGTTGTTTGCGGTGGTCCGCGTATCAGCCATGAGCTTGCTAAAGAGTTGGGTTACGATGCTGGATTCGGTGCAAATACATATGCAGATGACGTTGCATCTTTCGTAGCGCAAGAGTTTGTTAAAAGAAACAAATAATACTAATAGATATTCGTTATGGACAAGAATCAAATTAGAGAATTTATTGCCAAAAGGGCAGCTCTAGAGATCAAAGACGGTGATGTAGTGAACTTGGGTATTGGTTTGCCAACCATTATCCCTAACTACCTTCCAGAGGGTGTAAGCGTTACATTGCAGTCTGAGAATGGTTTGCTTGGAATAGGACCTACACCTGAAGAGGGTAGTGAGGATCCGCATTGGGTAAATGCCGGTGGCGGTTTCATTACCTATCAGCCAGGTGCCGCATCATTCGATTCAGCTACCAGCTTCGGTATTATCAGAGGAGGTCATGTTAATGTTACCTTCTTGGGTGCTTTGGAAGTGGATGAGAATGGTGACTTGGCTAACTGGATGATTCCTGGTAAAAAGACCCCTGGTATGGGTGGTGCCATGGACTTGTTGGTTGGTGCAAAGAAAGTTATACTAACAATGGAGCATACAGCAAAAGGTAATCACAAAATCTTGAAGAAATGCAGATTGCCTCTTACTGCTGCAGGTCAGGTTAATATGATCATTACAGAGATGGGTGTAATGGAAATTACTCCAGAAGGTATTGTTCTTACAGAGATCAACCCTGAGTTTACAGTAGAGCAGGTTCAGGCAGCTACTGAGGCAACTCTTATAATTTCAGAAAATCTAAAACAAGTTAACTTAAATTAAATACACTTAAACAGTATGAATTTTCAACTAACTAAATCACAGCAATTGTTCCAGCAGATGATTAGAGAGTTTGCTGAGAAAGAGGTAAAACCTCTTGCTGCAGAGGTAGATGATACCGAGAGATTCCCTATGGAGACCGTTGAAAAAATGGCTAAATTAGGTTTGTTTGGTATCTATATCCCTAAAAACTATGGTGGTGCAGGTGGTGACCACATTATGTATTCAATGGCTGTAGAGGAGCTATCACGTGTATGTGCTACTACAGGCGTTATCCTTTCTGCTCACACTTCTTTGTGTATGTCTCCAATTTGGGAGTTCGGTACAGAGGAGCAAAAACAAAAATACCTTCCTAAACTTGCTAGTGGTGAGTGGATTGGTGCATTTGGTCTTACTGAGCCTAATGCCGGTACAGATGCAGCAGGTCAACAAACTACAGCTGTAGAGGATGGTGACGACTATATCATCAACGGTAGCAAAATCTTCATTACTAACGCAGGTCCTGCTCACGTATATGTAGTTGCTACTATGACTGACAAATCTTTGAAAAACAAAGGTATTACTACTTTCATCGTTGAGGCTGGCACTCCTGGTTTCTCAATTGGTAAAAAAGAGCACAAACTTGGTATCAGAGGTTCAGCTACTTGCGAGTTGATTTTTGAGAACTGCCGTGTTCCTAAAGCTAACATGTTGGGCAAACTTGGCGAGGGCTTCAAAGTTGCTATGAAGACTCTTGACGGTGGTAGAATTGGTATTGCTTCTCAAGCTCTTGGTATAGCTCAAGGTGCTATGGACGAGACTGTTAAGTATACTAAAGAGAGAAAACAGTTTGGTAAGTCAATTTCTGCTTTCCAAAATACTCAATTCCAAATGGCAGATCTTGAGACAAAAGTACAAGCTTCAAGATTGCTAGTAAGATCAGCTGCTTGGAAACAAGATATGGGTATGCCTTTCTCTGCAGATGCAGCTATGTGTAAACTATTTGCAGCAGAGACTGCTATGGAGGTAACTACTAAAGCAGTTCAATTCCACGGCGGATATGGTTATACAAGAGAGTATCCTGTTGAGAGAATGATGCGTGATGCTAAGATCACCGAGATCTACGAGGGAACTTCTGAGGTTCAGAGAATGGTAATAGCAGCAAAATTATTTAAGTAAAATTACACAGTATGAAAATAGTAGTTTGTATTAAACAAGTACCAGATACTACAGTGATTAAAATTAACCCTGTAACAGGTACACTTATCCGTGACGGTGTTCCTAGCATCATGAACCCAGATGATAAAGGTGGTTTGGAGATGGCATTGGAGCTAAAAGACAAATATGGCGCACATGTAACAGTTATCACAATGGGTCCTCCTCAAGCAGATGCTATCCTAAGAGAGGCTTATGCTATGGGTGTTGATAAAGCTATCCTATTGACTGGTAGAGAGTTTGGTGGTGCAGATACTCTTGCAACATCTCACACTATTGCTGCAGCCCTTAAAAACCTTGAGTATGATTTGATTATTGCAGGCCGTCAGGCTATTGATGGTGATACTGCACAAGTAGGTCCTCAAATTGCAGAGCACCTTGGTCTTCCACAAATTTCATACGTAGTTGGTTTTGACGTTAAAGATGGCAAATACGTTGTTAAGAAAGAGACTGAGGAGGGTTACCAGATGTTGGAGGTAGCTGGTCCTGCTCTTATGACTGTATTGGCAAGCGGTTTCAAAGCAAGATATATGACTGTTAGCGGTATCGTAGACGCATTTGACAAACCAGTTGAAGTATGGGGCGTAGAGAAAGTAAATCTTCCTGTAGAGATGCTTGGTCTTAAAGGCTCTGGTACAAAAGTTTACAAATCATTCACTAAAGGTGTTAAAGCTGCTGGTGAGGTTCACGAGGTAGATGCTGAGCAGGCTGTAGGCTTGATCGTTAGCAAACTTAAAGAGAAATTTATTATTTAATTGCCAAAACTGAAAAGAAATGAACAATAATAAACACGTATATGTTTTTGTAGAGCAGAGAGAGGGTACAATCCAACCTGTTGCTCTTGAGCTTTTGGGTAAAGCAAGGGATTTGGCTGACGTTTTGGGCGAGAAAGTAGTAGCTATTTTCCCTGGTCACAATATTGCTGATCAAGCTAACGAGCTAGTGGCTTACGGTGCTGATGAGGTTATCGTAGTTGACGCTCCAGAGTTGAAAGATTATATTACTGAGCAGTATACACAAGCTGTTTATCAAGTAATTACAGCATTCAATCCATCAATCGTATTGTTTGGTGCTACAACAATTGGTAGAGATTTGGCTCCAAGACTATCTGCAAGATTGGAGAAAGGTCTTACTGCCGACTGTACAAAATTGGAGATCTCAGACGGATCAGATCCAAAATTGGCAGCTAACAAATTGATGATGACACGTCCTGCATTTGGTGGTAACCTTATGGCTACTATCGTTGCAGCTAAAGAGGGTGTTCAAATGGCAACTGTACGTCCGGGCGTTATGCAGAAAAAAGAGAAAGATGCTTCAAGACAAGGTAACATCATTCCTTTCACAGCAAACTTTGACGCTTCTAAATTTGCCGTTAAACTTCTTGAGACAGTTAAAGCAGAGAAAGGTCTTGTTGACATCACTGAGGCTAAAGTACTTGTATCAGGTGGTAGAGGTGTAGGTAACAAAGAGAACTTTGAGAAACTTGCAGCTCTTGCTGAGGTTATTGGCGGTGAGGTTTCATCTTCACGTGCAATGGTTGATGCAGGTATCATGGATCATGACAGACAAGTTGGTCAAACTGGTAAGACTGTAAGACCAGACCTTTACTTGGCTTGCGGTATCTCTGGCGCTATCCAACACCTTGCAGGTATGGAGGAGTCTGAGTTGATTATTGCTATCAACAAAGATAAATTTGCTCCTATCTTCCAAGTTGCTGATTTGGGTATTGTTGGCGATGCTAACAAGATTGTTCCTATGCTAACAGAGAGATTGGCAAAAGAGATCAAAAAATAATTGATTCAATCTCATAAACCAGAACATCCGGAATGGGCTTCAAGCCATTTCCGGGTGTTTTTTTTCTTCCCGACAGTTGCTGATATCCAACCTGACAACAACGCATATTGGTTTGTATATTTATTTTTAAAAGTGTGGCTTTTGTGGATAAATCGGCAATATTTTAACGTATCTTTGCTAATCTTTATTAATTGATTCGGATATGTTAAGTAAACTTATTGACTTGAGTGTGAAGCTGATCAGAAAATATTTGCCTGATCCTTTTGTTTTTGCAATTATTCTTACAATCGTGGCAGGGTTGGCTGCCATTTTATGTACCGGTCAAGGCCTGCTGGAGGTCGTTGAGAATTGGGGTGGGGGAGTATGGAGTCTGTTGGCTTTTTCTATGCAGATGGCTTTGGTTCTTGTATGCGGATCTGCATTGGCAGATGCTCCACTTGTGAAGAGAGGTTTACGCAAAATGGCTGCGCTTCCAAATACTCCAGCTGCTGCCATTACAACTGTAACATTGGTATCAAGTATTGCCTGTTGGATTAACTGGGGGTTTGGACTTATTGTAGGGGCAATTTTTGCAAAAGAGATTGCACGTACTGTTAAAGGTGTAGATTACAGACTTTTGATAGCTTCTGCATATAGTGGTTTTGTAGTGTGGCACTCTGGCCTTTCGGCTTCAATTCCATTGGCTATGGCAACAGAGGGGGCATCTTTGGTGGAGGTTTCAAGAGGCACAATTACCTCTGCGATTCCAATTTCACAAACAATTTTCGCCACATATAACCTTATAATGGTATTTCTGATTATAGCTGCATTAACAGTTGTAAATACACTTATGCATCCGGCTCCTGATAAAGCTTTTGTTGTTGACCCTGCTCTGTTGGGAGAGGCTGAAGAGATAAATGAACCACAATTGTGCGGAGCTGACGGTGGTAAAGAGTGTAAAGTGGAGTGGAGACTCACACCAAGTGAAAAACTCAATAACAGCTTGGTTCTTAGCGTAATAATTGCAGTAATGGGATTGGGATACCTTTTCATAAGGGTAGCAATAAAAGGTGGCAGCCTCGATCTTAATAATGTTATTATGCTGTTCATGTTCTTGGGTATAGTACTTCACAAAACACCAATCAAATATGTAAAGGCAATAACATCATCTGCATCATCTTGTGCAGGAATACTTTTGCAGTTCCCTTTCTATGCAGGAATTATGGGTATAATGACATCTGCCAGTGCAGAGGGTATATCGTTGGCCGGACAGATAAGTGAGGCATGCGTAGCAATGTCAAATGAGAAGACATTCCCTTTATTGAGTTTCTTGAGTGCAGGAATAGTTAATATTTTTGTACCGAGTGGTGGCGGACAATGGGCTGTTCAGGCTCCTATTATGCTTCCTGCCGGTGTTCAGCTTGGAGTTGATCCGTCGGTAACAGGAATGGCCATTGCCTGGGGTGATGCATGGACTAACCTTATCCAGCCATTCTGGGCTCTTCCGGCTCTTGCAATTGCCAAACTCGATGCCAAAGACATTATGGGTTTCTGTCTGATAGATTTGTTTATTGTAGGAGCAATAGTCTGTTTGGGATTTCTGTTTTTGGTATAATATCTGGTCTTACTCCAGAATCCAATCCGGCTATAGTGGTGGCAACACTTAAGAAGTGAATAATAACTTAATAATGATAAATAGTATGAAAAATTATTTTAATCTCAGAACTTTGGGCCTTGTTATTCTGTTGGGATGTGCAATTGCATGCTCAGACAATAAGGCGGTAAAACACCTTACAATAGATATGATTGGGGCAGTTAACGGGGCGGAGCCTGTAAAATTGAGTGAGTATGCTTCAGATATTGAGTATTTGCCGCTTGAATTGAAGGATTCTGCATATTTGTACTCATCTATGAATATGTTTGAAACTCCAGATTCGTATGTGTTTCATATAGGTGACAAATCTGTAAATGAGGCTTTCTATGAGTTTGACAAGAGTGGAAAATATATGAGAAGCGTTGGTCATAAAGGTAGGGCAAATGGGGAGTTTACAAATAATTTTGCGCTATGTTATGATGCCCAAAACAACAGGTATGGACAGCTTGATTCAAGAAAATTCATTATATATAACAGTGATGGTACTGTAATGACAGAAACTGCTCTTGGAAACTTCCGTCCTATGGGCTTCCCAAGAGCTTATTGCATAAATGGAATCTATATTATCAATTCCATTAAGACTAACATGGTAAATGGTGCGTTGACCTTTACAGATATGCTCTATAGGATAGATGCTCAAGGCCAATTGCTGGAGAGTAAAATTTTGTCGGATACACCTACCCAAAGTGTGGGGCAGCCACAAAGCTTTGGAGGAAGAACCGGTATGACTGGAAACGGAATTATGCTCTATAATAATGATACTTTGTCGAGGATGTACAGAGAAAATGGTACTGATACCATAAAATGCTTGAACCCAAACACATTGGAACCTTATACATACTATATCCTCAAAGGTGTTGAAGAGGGTGTTTTTATGCAGAAATTATCATATATGGAGAACGGGAACTTCATCTTTATGGAAGTAATGAAGAATGCAAAATTCTTTCCTGATCTTGATGAGAATGAGCCAAGGAAACTTCCTTTGCTTCACAATAAATCAAACAATACTTCGCTTGCGCTTGCAATGGATAAAGAGTATGGCATTACAGGTTTTGTGAATGATATTGATGGAGGAATTCCTTTCTGGCCAAAATATGTGAGAGACAATAAGATGTTCAAACTCATAGATGCAGATGAGTTTGTTGAGCTTGCAGCACAAAGCAAATCAGAAAAGATGAAGGAGATTGCTGCAACTCTCAATGAAGAGAGCAATCCTGTATTGGTGGTGGTAACACTTAAATAGCGTATATCTTTGACGATACAGGTAACTTATAAAGAACACCCCCAAAAAAGTAATCTCTTGAGACTTTTTTGGGGGTGTCTGTATTTGTTATGGCTCTTTTATTTTGCCAATTCAGTTGCCTTTTCAAGGGCAGGAATGATATGTGGGAAGATATGCTCTTCGCCAATTTCATTGGCTAACCCGGATTTGCGTAGTGAAGCATGTACCTTTTCTGTTACTCCCGACAGAATTATCTCTACATTCTCCAATTTGGCACGTTTCCAGAGGTTGCGCAAGTTGTTCTGTCCTGTAGAATCGATGAAAGGAACTTTACGCATTCTTATAATACGGACTTTAAGACCCTTCTTGTTGTTCTCTCTGTCTACCTCGTCAAGTTTGCTGGCAAGACCGAAGAAGAAAGGACCGTCAATCTCATAAATCTCAACACCATCTGGAACAGTCAAATGTTCAACATCTGCCATTTGGGCCAACTCTTCATTC
>JAFZFL010000041.1 GCA_017555925.1 Bacteroidales bacterium
CTTGAAAGTTACAATCATACCAAGAGGTAGAGCTTTAGGTGCAGCATGGTATCTACCTGAAGAGCGTCAGATAACCACAACCGAGCAGATGATGGATGAGATGGCTGCAACAATGGGAGGTCGTGCGGCAGAAGAGATAATTAACGGAGAAATCTCTACCGGTGCCCTTTCAGATCTTGAAAAGATTACCAAACAGGCTTATGCAATGGTAAGCTACTTTGGCATGAGCGAAAAGGTTGGTCATATATCTTTCTACGATTCACAGGATTCCGGTTATAACTTTAACAGGCCATATAGTGAGAAAACAGCAGAACTGATTGATGCCGAGGCTAAAATGCTTATAAACAAAGCGCACGACCAGGCTATTGAAGTGCTTAAGGCAAATATGGAAGGATTCACCGAACTTGCAGAGCTGCTGCTTTCGAGGGAGGTAATCTTTACTGAGGATATGGAGAGAATTTTTGGTCCGCGTGCAAAAAAAGAGCAGGAAGTTGCTCCTGCGGCAGAATAACAGCGACCTAAACATAACTTACAGATGAAAAACTTTCTTATTCGCTCTTTGAGCGGAATTATTTTTGGAGCTATTATGATAGTGTGTCTTTTGTGGAACACACTATCATATTCTGTTGCTATGGTAGTTATCATAAGCACAATGATGTATGAATACCTGAATATAAGCATTGGCCGCAAATATCCTGTCCAAAAGGTTCTGGCCATAATTTCGGGCATACTCTTCTTTATCCTTCTTCTCATTGTAAGACAATATGGCACAAATGCATCCATATTGATGGTATCCATACTTCCTATAATGGCAATATTCATAGCCAACCTGTATATTAAGGATTTCAATATACATAACCATAGTGAGGAGAAAGATGGTTCAATCAAGAGGGAGTGCAATGGTTTTGAAATGTTTCCATTCATTATAACAAGCATTCTCTATATTGCCATTCCTATGAGCTTGTGCAATTTTATTGTACTTCAAGCGCATGAAAACGCTTCATCTGCAATAATACCTCAAATGGAATACTCCGGAAAGATTTTGCTTGGAATGATTGTCCTGCTCTGGGCCAATGATGTTGGAGCCTACTGCCTTGGAACAGCAATTGGTCAGAAGCACGGCAGCAAACTCTTTCCATCAATCTCTCCAAAAAAATCTTGGGTTGGATTTTGGGGCGGATTATGCTGCTCCATTCTGGCAGCATTGGCTATCAGAAGTATACTTTTTACGCAAATTAGTATAACTGGCACTATTGGACTTGCAATAATTATTTGTATCTTTGGCGTTTGGGGAGATTTAATAGAATCACAGTTCAAGCGTAACTTCGGAGTTAAGGATTCAGGCAGAATAATGCCGGGACACGGAGGAATGCTTGACAGATTTGACGGAGCGTTGCTTGCGTTCCCTGCAGCCATAATCTACCTCTACTTTTTTATTTTAAACTAAACTAAATCCATATATCATTAATGCGAATTCATAAAGAGGGATACGGCATTATACGAAACACTTTTCTGATTGTAGCCGCAATCGTTTTGTCTATATTTTTGCTCTTTGGATGGGGAGTTTTCGCCCAGACATCTGTAGTTGTAGGTATAGTTTTCTTCCTGTTCATAGTCAGATTCTTCAGGGTACCCAAAAGAGTCTCGGTAATGGACAAAGATCTTGTAGTAGCTGCTGCCGATGGAAAAATTGTAATTGTACAGGAGGTAGAAGAGAATGAATTCCTTAAATGCAAATGCACTCAAGTATCTATCTTCATGAGTGTATTCAATGTACATGTAAATTACTATCCTATTGGAGGCAAAGTGATATACAGCAAACATCATCACGGCAAATATCTTGTTGCCTTCCATCCAAAATCTTCTGAAAAGAATGAACGCACAAGCATAGCTGTAGAGACAGCCGGCGGTAAAAAAATATTGTTCCGACAGATAGCAGGCTACATAGCAAGAAGAATTGTATGCTATGCAGAGGCCGGGCACCAGGCAGAGCAGTGCAGCCAGGTTGGCTTTATAAAATTCGGCTCAAGAATAGACCTCTTCATTCCTGCTGATTCCGAGATTAAAGTAAAGGTTGGAGATAAAGTAAGAGCCTGCGAAACAATAATTGCAAAACTATAATTGGGTATTATTCTCCAATATGATAAAACGGGTTGAAACACATTTGTCTCAACCCGTTATTTTTACAGTATGGTATACCACTATAGATATTTTGCCATCTCCTCAGCCATTTCACGAGCCTTTTCTCCGGCTACGGCAGCATAATTCTCACTCTTGTCGGCAAAGATTATACCTCTTGATGAGTTTATAAGCAATCCGCAATGAGAATTGAAGCCATTCTTTGCAACCTCTTCAACTGTACCACCCTGCGCCCCTACTCCAGGTACAAGGAAAAAATGGTCTGGGCAATACTCCCTAATCTCCTTAAGTTTCTCCGGGCGGGTTGCTCCAAGCACAAACATTGTATTCTCTTTTGAACCCCAGGTCATAGACTCTTTTATAACCTTTTCATAAAGAGGTTCTCCACTCTCGAGTTTCAGCTGTTCAAAATCATTTGCACTTTTATTTGAAGTAAGAGCCAGAATTATAGACCACTTGCCCTCATACTCCATAAACGGTTTTACAGAATCGCTTCCCATATATGGAGCAA
>JAFZFL010000042.1 GCA_017555925.1 Bacteroidales bacterium
AACTGCACCAACACCCTCAAAACCACCTGGTTTTGTGCGAGGTTTCCAGATACCTGCTCTAAAAATTTTAACACCCTTTGCTGCAAGAGCAGTAGCTGTTGTTAATACCTGCTCTCTGCTTTCAGCGCTACAAGGACCTGCTATAACTATAGGTCTTTTATTGTCAATACCTTCAAATTGAAGTTTTTCAATTTCCATATTCATGGCTACATAATTTTATATAAGTTCAACCTCTGTTTATTATCTCCTTTATTGCTTTAATTCTCTCTAAAGCCTCTTTAAGACGCTCCTCTTTACAGCAGAGCGATATTCTTACATAATTCTCTCCCTGGCTGCCAAAAATAAATCCCGGAGTTACAAAAACCTTTGCGCTGTATAATATTTCATCACAAATCTCTTTGGCACTACCTTTTACTTTACCCCAAAGGAACATTCCTACCTGCTCTTTACGGGCCTCTGCACCAATCTCATCCATTATGGCAAAAGCAAGGTCCCGACGGCTAGAGTATACACTGTTCATTCTGTCGTACCACTCTTTTGGAGCATTGAGCGCTTCCACTGCTGCCAATTGCATTGGACGGAACATTCCGGAATCCATATTGCTCTTAACCCTAAGAATCCATTGCATGAATATGCTGTTTGTTCCAACCATTCCAATACGCCATCCCGGCATGTTGGACGATTTGCTCAAAGAGTTAAGTTCAATGCAAATATCTTTTGCCCCGTCGATGCTTAAGATGCTTAATGGCTTGTCATTAAGAATAAAGCTGTAAGGATTGTCGTGGCATATTACTATGTTGTGCTTTTTGCCAAATGCCACAAGCTTCTCAAAGAGCTCTACACTGCCATTTGCTCCGGTTGGCATATTGGGGTAGTTGCACCACATCAGCTTTACATTTGACAAATCAATCTCACCGGCATCGTTTGCTGCTTCAAGTGCATCTAAATTGGGATGCCAATCATTCTCTTCGCATAAATCATATGTATAGATCTTTGCTCCCACAAGTTTTGAAATAGACGAGTAGGTTGGATACCCCGGGTTGGGTACCAGTACACCATCGCCTTCATTAAGGAAGGCCATAGATATATGCATTATACCCTCTTTGCTGCCAATAAGTGGAAGAATCTCATTGTTGGGGTCGAGATCAACACCATACCATCTTTTGTACCACTCAGAAAAAGCTCTTCTAAGCTCAATTATACCCACGTATGGCTGGTAGCCGTGGCTGCCGGGCAGTGCCGCATTCTCTGATAGGGTTCCAATTACCTTGTCTGAAGGTGGAAGATCCGGACTTCCGATCCCCAAATTAATAATATCCTCTCCGTTGGCGTTCATTTGTGCTATCTCTTTAAGCTTTACAGAGAAATAATACTCCTGAACATTTCCAACCCTCTTTGCCGGTGTTATTTGCATATTCATAATTCCCAATTTTAGATTGTCTGTTTGCCCTCTGCGTATTCCCCTAAAATTTTAAACTCTTTGCAAAGGGGTAGAATTGCATCTATAGCCAATTTGTATCTGGCGTAATCTTCAAAAAGAAGATTAATGTAAAACTGATACTCCCATTCCTTACCAACAATTGGAAGTGATTGTATCATAGAGAGGTTCATATCATAAAAAGAGAGTATCGTAAGAACTTTGCTCAAACTTCCCGAAGAGTGTGGAAGAGTGAATACCATCGAACTCTTGTTTATTCCATGATAAACTCCGTTTGTACAATCTTCTCCGTTTATATCTTTGTCGCCTCCATAAAGTTCATTAAGAATATCTTTGGCTATAGCTCTGTTGGCAAGTATAAGAAATCTTGTAAAATTACGTTTGTTGGTCTCAATACCCTCTGCAAGAACATTCATTCCATAAAGTTCTGCTGCTCCTTTAGGACATATTGCTGCGTGGTCTGCAAGATTGTTCTCCTTTATCCACTTGGCACTTCCAGCAGTATCATCTTTTTCAACTAGCTTTACATTTGGCATTCTGTCAAGGAAATCTGCACATTGCATAAGAGCCATAGGGTGTGAGTTTACCTCCTTAATCTGGTGTATGTCTATACCCGGAAGTGCAACGAGCGAGTGTTCTATCCTTAGTTTGTACTCTCCAACAATTACCAGATTGTTCTCTCTTATTATGCGGTAGTTCTGCAAAATGCTGCCGGCAATGGTATTCTCTATTGCCATTATTCCCAAAACTGAGGCATCTTTTACAACGGTTTCTGCCAACTCTTTGAAGGTATCACAATCTATAGTTTCAATTTTATCCCCTTCAAAAAAAGCTTTTGCAGCAATATAATGGTTACAACCTCCTATTCCTTGTATGGCTACTCTCCTTTTCATCTCTAATATACTTTTCTTCTGCAGACTCCTTTAAATAAAAAACTCCCGCCAATAAGGCAGGAGCTATATAATTGCAACAAATACGTAATCACAAACAGGCTCCCACCTTCACTTTATTCATAAAGTAAAAGTAATAATAGAAGTAGTTGCTAAATCGTACCTGTCTCATACTGCTTTCAAATTGTAAGGCAGAACAAAAATATATAAATTTTACAAAAGTCCAAAATAAAATATAGGATTGTTCCAATTATTTATAATTTTGTAGCATCTAAACAAATGTAAAGGTGAGCGAAGTCTATATTAAGGAGAGTTTCAGTGAGTTAGCGGCTGTCTTAAAAAAATATGACAGCATTTTTGTTATTATTGATAACAAT
>JAFZFL010000043.1 GCA_017555925.1 Bacteroidales bacterium
TAAGAGTATCTTTGACCGCTCTGTCCATCATAAGTAAGAGAGATTGTGGTTTGAAGTCATTTTGCATACCTTGTAGTAGTATATGTAAGTACACCCATCACTTTATGAGGTCTGTCAAACATTGAGTATGAAAGTTCTGGAGAATTTGTATCTACAGAGTAGTTGTATTTCCAGTTGGAGTATGCAACAGATGATGTACCATCATTCACTGAGTATGAGTGGCCATATGTATAGGCTGCCATAAAGTTAAGACCAAAGTCAAATGATTTCTCAACTTTTGCACTTAGTGAATATGTGTAACCCTTGTTTGTATTTGCAAGGTCAACAATTGCATAGTAATCTTTATTGATTGTGTAGTAAGGCGCTGTGCTGCCAGGATTTGCCTCCGCTGCAGTTGCATTTACGCCATAAACCACGCTGTTTGAATTGATAGCAAGGTTCTTGAAGAATACGTTGTTAAGAGTCTTTGAGTACAACGCATCAACTGTAATCTTCCAGCCGCCCTCAAACTCCTGATCCAAACCAAGGTTCACACGGAATACCTGAGGATATTTGAAAGATTTTGACAATGTATTGATAGTTGCTTTTCCACCGGCAGAAGCAGCACCTGCAAGAACAACATCCTTATATGGATCTGCTGTCATAGGGAAATCTGCACCAGGGTTGTTCATTGTTATTGATTTGGACTCCATACCAGTGTTGTTGTATGCGTTTGACAACCATACAAACGGAACACGTCCTGTAAATAGACCCGCACCACCTCTGAACAATGTCTTGTGGCTGTCGTTAAGGAACCAGCGGAATCCCACTCTTGGAGAGAACAATACTTTTGCACTTGGAGTTACACCTACATATGAGTTGTTTGTATTGGCTATATTGTGCTCATTGAACTCAGGGTTCTCAGTAGGTTTGTTCAACAATACAGGCATATCAACACGCACACCATATGTTAGAGTAAAGTTTCTGTTAGGTTTCCACTCATCCTGTGCATAAAGGCCAAATTGTGCAGCCCAGGTTGTAGCACCCCATCTTGTATTTCCATTTGTAAGTTCAGGATCTGCATATTTGTAGTTGAACTGGCTTATTACATTGTTGAAATAGTCAGCAACTGTATTATATGTATAACCTCCGAAAGCATACTGCAAGAATACGTTATAGAATTTGAACAACTCATTGTGAGTACCAACAGTTATGTTGTGGTTACCCTTGTAGATTGTAAAGTTGTCAGTTAGTGTATACGCATCAGAACTCATTGCATTTGCACCTGACGAGTAGTTTGTACCCAAAGAGAATGTCATATCCTCATTGTTGATGTAGACATTTGGACCTGCATAAGGAATAGTTCTCTCATCCCTTACAAACACTGCAGTTGCACGCAACTCATTTGACATATCATCTGCAACACGCGAGTTCAACTCCATAACAACAGTGTTGGTCTTGTTTGACTGCTTGTACGCAGAGTTGTTGAAGGTGTATGAAGTGCGGCCTGCGCTGTACTGGTCTGCAAATGCATCCATAAACTGGTAACGTACCATCAATTTGTTGTTATTGTTGATGTTCCAGTCCATACGCAAAAGGGCGTTGATTGAACGGTCCTCAACCTGATGCTGACCGAATGACTCACCTGTATTTTTAACACCGTATGTCTTCTCATAGTGGTCAATCATAGCCTGAGCCATCTTCTCATTGAATACAGAACCCAATGAGTTGCCATCTGCATCAAATACCTCCTCTGCCAATGTTATATCATTGTAACTGCCGTTTGATGGTGTATACACGTTAGGATATGTCTTTTTGTAGTACTCACCGCTGGCAAAGATGAACAATTTGTCTTTTACGATTGGAGCACCTATTGTAACACCATAAGTTTGAGACAACTGATTGTCATATTTCTTTCTGTTTGCAACATTGCCAGGAGTTGTTCCAATCATATCCTGATTGTTGAAATATGTGTAGAACGAGCCCTTAACTGTATTGGTACCTGATTTTGTAATTGCATTGATAGCACCACCTGTAAAACCTGACTGGCGTACATCAAAAGGAGCAACTACAACCTGAACCTCCTCAATTGCATCAAGAGATACAGGATTTGCACCTGTCTGACCGCCATTGGTACCTGATGAAGACAAACCAAAAGCATCATTGGCTATTGCACCGTCAATTTGGAAACTGTTGTAACGGTTATTGGTACCTGCAAATGAGATACCGCCGTTTTTGCTCACAGAAGCCTGTGGTGAAAGTTTTGCAATGTCGTAAACACTTCTGTCAATTGTAGGCATAGACTCCACTGTCTTCAAGTTGAATGAAGATGATGCACCTGTTCTTGATGCATTGAATGCAGTTTCACTTACTACAATAATAGCCTCCAACTCGTTTGACATCTCCATAGTGGCATTAATCTCATAAGGCTCACCCAATTTAAGGAATATGTCCTTGTACTCAAGTGTTGCCATTCCAATGTATGAGATTTGGATTGCATAAGGACCTCCAGTACGCATACCGTTCATAATGAATCTACCATGCTCATTAGTAACAGCAACATACTTAGTTCCTGAAGGAGTGTGGGTTGCAATAATGCCCGCTCCTATCAGCTCTTCGCCTGTTGTATCAATTACGTAGCCATTGATGCTGGACGTAGTTACCTGTGCGAAAGCTGGCACAAGTATAAACATACAAGCCAAAGAGGCAAGAAAACATTTAACTTTTTGTTTCATAAATTTTATAAGTTAGATTATTGATTATATTCATATTACAGTCCCCATACTCCCGGAGCAAAACTCTCCTCAACCCTACTCTCTATAACATCGTCAAGATTGTGAAAGAAATCAAAACCCGTCATAGCTTCAATATCCTTTACTCTTTTTGCATTTGTTGCCGTTACAGCAGCCGAAGATGGCTTCTTGTTCTCATACCAGAATCCCAATGCAGAATATCCTCCATTCTCAGCAGAGCTCTTTGAATAGCGCAACAGAACTTTAAACAGAGCTTTAGGTTTGGCAACCTGTTTGCCCTCATTATCCTTAATATATTCAACTGCAGGGCTGTCGTTTGTAGAAATAACCACTCCAGTTACAACATAGAGGGTATCGCAACTCTTTGACCACTCCCTTATTTTATTCTCAAGATTACCCCAAACACTCTGGTTCAAATCTGAATTCTGGGCTATTATATTAGGGAAGTAGAATGTCTGCTGATTTGCCTCTATACTGCACACCCTGTCTTGAGACGGCAACTGATGTCCCCTGTCATAACCGTTAACACCCCAGCCTTTAAAGAGTGCAGGCTGACACCATAGCGGCAATTTGGGTTCATATGCCCAACTGTCTGTCCTGTTCACATTATCCTCTGCAATATCCTTGTATATAGGATAAGCCACCCAATGGGAGACTCTGTTATTTCCATCATACCAATAAGAAAAACTCCTTACATCATTACCCTTGACATCTGTACGGTGAGTAACAAATGCAAACTCATCTTTTGTCTCAACCAACGGTAACTCCATCCACTTCTCCACCCTGTCTGAAATCATAGCCTCATACTTTGCCTGCTTCACTGCAAGTACAACACTTTTGCCCGCTATAGGACCATCGGTGGCCTCAAATGTTATCTCAACGCTTCTCTCCTCTGTTTCACTCGGATTCTTACCATACGAAACATTAACAATCTTATCTCCATTACCACTGTCGGGAGAGACTACAAAATCAGGATTTGATGAGGTCGCTTTCCAGCCGCCTGTTGACACAAGCTCAAGATCAAAAGAACCCGCATTGCACAAAACCTCCTTGGTTGCGAACTGCAAAGCAAGTTTTGCTGCCGATTCAAACCTTGGAGAGGTCATTTCCAAATAATCAGAAACCATAGAGACCATCATCTGCACCTTGCCATTATACACACCTGCAATACCCTTTAATGTACCGCTTCCCTGAGGTACCTGCTCTCCTTTAAATACCGCATATTTTGAAGTGAACAGATCAAACACCTCTCCACTTTTGGCCTCAAAACCAATATTTGTATGGGCATCTTCCGTTGCAAATGTCTTCTTCAAATCCGCCTCCACAACTTGCACTTCGTCAACAGCCACATACATAGATTCGTACTTGCCGGCCAACAGATCTGCTACAGAGACCCTCTTTGCAACAGGAGTTACATTACCCACCTTGGAGATTGCAGCTAAAGGCATACCTGTACCATTATCCCCCTGCACCTGCAAAGCGCCGTTTGCATAAACCGCCAAAGTGAGCCCCTTTAAGGCAACCCTCACTTTATCGCCACGGGCAAACTCCTTATTATCTGCAGCACAATAGAGCTGCAAACCCGCCTCACTATCTGAAACCACTATAGTCTTTGCCGTTGAATAATTGTTCAATCCTCCATCTGTATCCCGACGGAAATTACTGATTACAACTCCTTCAATCAAAATATCTTCCGACACCTTTACAGGAGTTCCGCCAAACATCTCCCTCACCTTGGATATTGGAGTTATTACAAGCTCCGGCTCTTCCGGCTCAACCTTTGGTGCAGCTGCCTGCGAAATCACTACAGAAGCATCTGCCTTATTTGAAAAGACTCTTACCGTAGCACTCCTTGCTGCCCCATCATTGGCCGACACAGCTATAGTTATTGAACCATTGCCAGTTCCGCTCTTTGGAGTTACCGCAACCCAATTACCCTCCATATCAAAAACAGAGGCGTTCCAAGCTGTGTTAGCTGTAACGCCAATCTGCGCTGCTATACCAAACTCATCACACTCTATCTTACTCTGTGACAACTCTATTGATTCCATTATTGCATCATTGCCTCCACAACAGGCACAACTTAATGCAATAATAACAAAAGACAAAAGGTTTAACGCTCTCCTTAAATTCATATTGAACAATCAGTTATAAAAACAAATTTAACTTATTTAAAAATTTTTTCAAAAATTATATTACCTTTGCCGCCGATTTTTTGTGGAAAGATTTGACTGCTTGCAACCACGCTAAAAAATGCTAAAATGAAGAGCTCAGAAGCACCAAGTCAAAGCCTTTCTAAATAATTAACCCCTAAATTATTTAGTTTATGTCTTATTTGTTTACTTCAGAATCAGTTTCAGAGGGTCATCCTGATAAAGTGGCTGACCAGATTTCAGATGCCATCCTTGATGAATTTTTGCGCCAGGATCCAACAAGCAAAGTTGCCTGCGAAACATTTGTAAGTACCGGCCTTGTTGTTGTTGGAGGAGAGGTGCGTTCAGAGGCTTATGTAGATATTCAAAGTGTAGCCCGCGGTGTTATAAACAGAATCGGATACACAAAAGCGGATTATATGTTCGACGGCAACTCTTGCGGTATACTTTCTGCCCTTCATGAGCAGTCTCCAGACATTAACCGCGGCGTTGTGGTAGAGAATAAAGATGAGCAGGGCGCTGGTGACCAGGGAATGATGTTCGGTTATGCCTGCACAGATACAGAGGATTATATGCCTCTTCCACTTTATCTGTCACATCTTACACTATTTGAGTTGGCCAAGATAAGAAAAGAGAGCAATCTTATGCCATACTTGAGACCCGATGCGAAATCGCAATTTACAATCGAGTACTCAGACGACCATGAGCCGTTGAGGATACACACAATTGTTGTATCTACCCAACATGATGAGTTTGACACAGATGAGGCTATGCAACAGCGCATAAAAGAGGATATCAGAAATATCCTTCTTCCAAGAGTAATTGCACAGCTTCCTGAGGCTACACAAAAACTTTTCAAAGATGATTTCATTCTCTTTGTAAACCCTACCGGAAAATTTGTCATTGGCGGTCCTCATGGTGATACCGGTCTTACAGGCCGTAAGATTGTAGTTGACACATACGGTGGACGCGGAGCTCACGGTGGTGGAGCCTTCTCTGGCAAAGATTCATCTAAAGTAGACCGTTCTGCAGCTTATGCAGCACGCCACATTGCCAAAAATCTTGTGGCGGCAGGTGTTGCCAAAGAGGTGCTTGTACAGCTTGCTTATGCCATTGGAGTTGCGCAACCTGTAAGTATTTTCATCAACACACGCGGCACAAGCAACATAAACATAACAGACGGAGATATTGCACGAACAGTTGGTAAGATCTTTGACTTGAGACCTGCAAAGATTGTAGAGAAATTTGGACTTACATACCCAATCTTTGAGGCAACTGCAGCATACGGTCATATGGGCCGCACACCTTACAGAAAAGAGGTTGAGATTATTGAGAACGGCAAAACTGCTACCA
>JAFZFL010000044.1 GCA_017555925.1 Bacteroidales bacterium
AATTGGGATTTGCTGACACTCCGCTTCTCGCCTGACTATTGTATCTTGCCGTTGTCGCTAAACTGCAAAACTCGCTCCGCTCAAACAGTTGCAGTTTTCTACACTCCCCGGCTTCATACAATACGTCGCTCGAAGAAGTCCGTTTACAGCAAATCCAATAATGCGCAAGGGGTTCTGAAAAACTTCTATTTTTCCGCAATTCAATTGCCACATCAACCATTGCTGAAGTTACATGGTGTAAACAGGCATATAAATCCCTTAATATATATAACTCTAATAAGAAAAAGATTCCACAGTAAAGTTAATCAAAAAGATCAATACTACGGAATCTTTATTCTGCCTAAAATCCTATTTTATTGGATCACCATTCTCATCCAAAGCATATTCACCCTTTCCACAAGAAGCACATACACAATGAAACGGATAACCTTGAAGATCATATGCTACCATCCAATTATCATCCCAGCATCTTTGACATTCAAATCCCATCTGAATTGGTCCAAAATAGTTAAACCTTGGCATTACTGTCGCAGCCACTAATGAAGTAAAAGCGAACAACGACAATGTAAAAATCAACATTCTCCTGTTAATAAATAATTTTTTCATAATATCTCCTTAAAAAAATTACACATTGAAGATAAAGATAACTTTTTTAAGGAAAAATGTCCCAGGATGTCCAAGATTAGGATGTTCAGATTATTTATAAGATATTCACGAAAGGTGGAAAACTGCCGATTTTTCCCTTTCGAGAGCAGATTAAGAGCAAATGATGAATTTTGTGTTCGCGAAAGGCAAAAGACGGCTAATTTTTTCCTGTCGGGAACATATTTTTTGCGGTCATGTTTTTTCAATTGCTCCACCTGTTTTTTCAATTGTTCCCACAGAAGCTGCAACCAGACACAAACCTACACCCAGCCCCAGATGGCATTACATTATGACGCCATTATGATGCAAATGCATGACGCAAATGGCATTATGCAAAATGAGGGCTATAATAATGAAAAATGAGGGCTATACCGTCAAGTATGAGCCCTCATTCCTAAATTTATGTTATAAAGATATTACTATGCAGTAACTTTCTCCAACCATTTAACCATTCCAAGCATTACGCCCATTGATACAAGACATACTGCCAAGAATACGGTCCAGCATTGCCAGATTGGCCAAGCGTTGTACATAAGTGGGCCAATCCACAATAGAAGGTTACCAAGAGCGGTAGCTGTAAGCCATAGACCCTGGCATAGACCAAGTAGGTTTTTAGGAGCTACTTTTGATACGAATGACAATCCAAGTGGAGAGATGAACAACTCTGCTACTGTTAGGAAGAAGTAAGTTACGATAAGTACCCACCAGTGCGCTTTATGAGCCATTTGCTCTGCAATTGGAAGCGCTTTGTACTCGTTTGCAGATGGATAACCTTTCATTACTGAGAAGATAGCAAGGAACAAGAATGCCAAACCTGCAATGAACATACCTATAGCAATCTTTCTTGGAGTTGAAATCTCTTTGCCTCTCTTTGCAAGAGCGCCAAAGATAAACATGATTACCGGTGTTAGGGTAATTACGAAGAATGGGTTGATAGCTTGCCAGATCTCAGGAGCAACAGCAGATGAGTCTACAAAGTCACGTGCGAAGAATGAAAGTGACATACCGTTCTGGTGGAATGAGAACCAGAAGAAGATAACAATACCCAATACTGCAAACAATGCATACATTCTCTGTTTGATCTCTTTTGCCATAGCTGCTTTCTCTTCAGCTGTATACTCAACACTTTTAGCTGCAACTTTCTTTGCAGGAGTAGGGAAAGTGTTTTGAGAAATGAAGAAAATTACCAATGAGATTACCATTGCAACAACTGAAGCGATGAATGAGTAGTGGATACCCTCATTGAAGATCTGCAAGTATTGCTGGCAAGATGCAGCCATATCTGCAACCTGACCGCCAGCTGCAACCAATAGAGCCTCCAAGTTAGCCAATGCCTCAGGAGCCATTGCGCTTGCATTGTTGATGAACTCATGGCAAAGTGCAGGAAGCTGTGCATTGTAAACCAAACCGTTTGTACCCAACCACCATTGGCGTAGAACAGGAGCTACGAAAGGTGCAATAAGACCACCAACGTTAATGAATACATAGAAAATCTGGAAACCTGAGTCGCGTTTGTCTTTTGCAATCTTAAGAGCCTCAGGACCCTCTTTTGCAGCCTCAGCCTCAAAATTGTCATACATCTGACCTACGATAGCCTGCAAGTTACCTTTGAAAAGACCGTTACCGAATGCAATAAGGAACAAAGCAAGACAAGTAAGTGAAAGCAACCATGTAGTGTTACCTGCAGTTGCCAAAATAGGAATGGATAGGATAATGTATCCTGTAGCCATAATTACAAGACCGGTTTTGATGGTGCCCTTGTAATTTTGTGTACGGTCTGCAATAAGACCACCAACAAGGCTCAAAATGTAGATACCTGCATAGAAGCATGAGTAGATTGTTCCACTCGCGCCCTCGCTCAAACCAAATTTAGAACACAAGAACAACACCAATACTGCATTCATAATGTAGTAACCGAAGCGCTCTCCCATGTTACTCAAAGCAGCTGCAAGCAGCCCTTTAGGATGATTTTTAAACATAAATAGTATTTTTAGGTTAATATTAATAATTGATTTTTCTCCAGTGCATAAAAAGTGTAAGTAACACAAAAACGAACAAAGATAAGAAAAAGAGAGAGTTTACAAAAAAATAAATACCTTTGTACCTCATAATTCGTTTATTTATGCAGAAAATTGCCGGATATCTCTTATGGTGGTTTCTTTATGCAATCTCCTTTATTCCTAAGGGGGCATTCTACCTTTTGTCTGATATTTTTGCATTTTTGATGAGATGCGTATTCAAATACCGCACCTCAACAGTAGCAATCAATCTGGCAAGAAGTTTCCCGGATCTCAAATATGACCAGCTTCAAAAGATAACAAAGGAGTATTACCATTATATGTGCGATATCTTTATGGAGAGTGTCTGGGCCATAAGCGCATCTCCAAAGCAGCTCTGCAAAATGGTAACCGTAAAGAATCCCCAGCTAATGGATGATATGTGTGCAAGGCATAATAAAATTATTGTAATGCTCGGACACAGAGGTAATTGGGAACTTATTGGGGCTTTTTGCGGAGAAAAGCACAACCGCAAGCCGGAGAGTTTTGCCAATTGCAGAATTATGTTGGGTTATAAAAAAGCGAACAGCGCAGTCTCAAACTTCATCTTTGAAAAGATGAGAATGCACGAATATGCCAAATTCGGAAACAAAGGACATATTGTCTCTTCAAACTCACTTTTGCGCGAAATAGTGAAAGACAAGCAGAAAAGCATCTATGTTTTCATTGCAGACCAGTCGCCGCTGCTGGCCCGCACGGTTACCAGCTTCCTCAACCAGAAGACTCTTATGTTTACAGGCGCAGAGGACATAGCGGCAAAATTGGATCTACCAGTTGTCTTCCTTGATATTGACCGTATTGCGAGAGGACGTTATGAAATATCATTCTCCACAATTACAGAATCTGCAGCCAAAGAGCCAAAAAGATATATCACCCGAGAGTATGCGAGACTGCTTGAAGAGGGAATAATGGCAAACAAGTATAATTGGCTATGGAGTCACAAACGGTGGAAAAGGGATTTGACTCCTCAGGAGGAGCAGGAGTTTGCAGAGCTTTCCATTATGGCCCGACAGATTTCCCATGACAAGATTTTAGATAATTCAACACACTCTTCAGAATGAAAGCAGCAGTTGTAATCCTTAACTGGAACGGAATAGGTTTTCTTGAAAAATATCTTCCAGTACTCATTGAGCACACCCCTTCCGATAGCGGAACCATTATTGTTGCCGACAATGGTTCTACGGACGGCTCAATACAAATGCTCAAGGAAAGGTTCAAGGAGGTCGAGCTGATTGAATTTGACCGCAACTATGGCTTTACAGGGGGGTATAACAGAGCTTTGGCACAGATTGAGGCCGAATATTTTGTGCTTATAAATTCAGATGTAAGGGTTAGTAAGGGATGGCTCGACACCATTATTGACTTTATGGAGAATACACCCGGGGCAGACATCTGTATGCCTAAGGTTCTCTCCGAACTCCAACACGATACATTTGAGTATGCCGGAGCCTGTGGAGGCTTCATTGACTGTTATGGCTTTCCATTCTGCAGAGGCCGCATTCTCTCTCACGTAGAGGTGGACAATGGCCAATATGATACTCCTATGGAGGTGTTTTGGGCAACCGGTGCCTGTATGGTTGTAAAGAGCAGCGTATGGAGAGAACTGGGAGGACTTGACGAATCCTTCTTTGCCCATATGGAGGAGATTGATTTCTGCTGGAGAGCCAAACTCCTCGGACACGAAGTTTGGGTAGTTCCGCAAAGTACAGTCTACCATGTTGGAGGAGGAACTCTGCCAAACAACTCTCCAAGAAAACTCTATCTGAATTACCGCAACAACCTTCTTATGCTCTATAAGAACCTGCCGTTCAGAGAGGATGACAATGGCGCACTTATAAGACGCAATTTCTTCCTTTTCAAGAGAATGTGTATAGACGGGCTGTCGGGATTAGCATATTTGTTACAAGGAAAGTGGCAATTCTTCAAGGCTGTATTGAATGCACATTCAGACTATAGAAAAATGAAAGGCGCGGCCAGAATTTCGCCACGCCTTATAAGCTATACAAATGCCTCTTCAAAGAATCTTACCGGTGCTTATGACAGAAGCATTATTTTAAAATTCTTTACCGGCAAACAGAGATTTTCCCAAATCAACTATCATAAGGGATAACCTCTGCTACCAATATAAGTTAATCCTCATCTATTGACCAGCTGAAGAATCTCAATCCCATAGCTTCCGATACAGAATCAAGCTCCTTCAATCTCTTTTTGAACTCCGGCACAAGGTTATCTTGAGCCATAACCAACAACGAGCCGTTAAGAGTTGGCCAAGCATGGCTGCCAAGATGAGGCTCACCTGTAAATGAACCCCTTCCTTTGGTAACATCCCAATAGGTGTATCCCTTGAGACCGCAAACATGCATAATCTCCATTATCTCCTCGTGATACGCCTGGTTATATGATATAAATACTGCTTTCATAGTATTACAATTCTATTTTAGGCAGCCCGCCACAAAACGGGCTGCATATTATCAATTCTTTATTTCGCAAACTGTTTTGCCAATTTTTTACGGTTATTCTTTACACCGTTACCTGCAAATATCGCGTATAGTGTAGGTACAATGACAAGAGTAATTAGAGTTGATACTGAAAGACCCCAAGCAACAGTAAGACCCATACTTCTCCACATTTCAGATCCTGTACCTGTTCCCACAGCCATTGGCACCATACCCAACACTGTAGTAAGAGTAGTCATAAGTACCGGTCTCAAACGTGACTTACCTGCTGTTACAACCGAAAGAAGGATACCCATACCTCTTTCACGACACAGGATTGTATAGTCAATAAGCACAATACCGTTCTTAACCACAATACCCAACAGCATCAACAGACCAACCATCGCCATAATACCCATTGGTGTTCCTGTAAATACCAGACCCATCAATACACCAACAACGGCAAACGGAATTGAGAACATGATTACAAACGGATATGTAAGTGACTCAAACTGTGCAGCCATCACAATGAACACAAGTATTACTACAAGAAGCATAAGTGTAATAAGGTCTGCAAATGACTCCTGCTGGTCTTCGTATGTACCACCCAACTGCCATGCTATATCTGATGGAATCTCCATTGCTTTCATCTCTTTGTTAACAAGAGCAACAACATCACTCATCGCCATGTCTTTAGGACATACCACCTTAACTGTAACCAATCTCTCACGGTCTTTACGCTCAATGGTTGGAGGAGTAAGGATCTCCTCTACATTACCAAGGTCACGTATTCTTATACCCTTGCCCATACTGTTGTAGACAAGAATATTCTCGATATCCTCTACAGACTGACGGAACTCAGGAGCGTATCTTACTGTAATATCATACTCCTCTCCATCTTCTCTATAGTATGAAGCCAACGCACCGTTGATTCTGTTTCTCAAGAACTGTGCGGCTGTTGAAGTGTTAAGACCGTTAATAGCCAATTTCTCTCTGTCGAAATCTACTTGATACTCAGGAGTATACTCCTCTCTACTTACAACAACCTCATTAATGCTCTCATAAGACTTCATGATTCTTGTAAGATCATTGGCAACTTTATCTGTTGCAGCAAAATCATATCCGTAGATCTCTACATCAACTGTTGACTGTCCGCCCATACCTCCATTCTGGCCACCGGCGGTTACCTGGAATGTTCTGATTATTGGGTACTCAGACAAATCCTTACGCATCATATCACAAATCTCCTGCAATCCTCTTTCACGCTCCTCCATATCTGTAAGGGCTATATTGAATGACATGATGTGTGTACCGTTAGCACTCATTGATGCAAATGTATTGTCTGTATCTGCAGCACCCTCAGTAACGTTACATCTGGTAATCTCAGGATACTTCTTCATAAACTTCTCTGCAAGTTCAAGGGCAAGCTCTCTTGTAATATCCTGACGTGTACCGATAGGCAATTTTACAGAGATTGAGATACGTCCATTATCCTGTGCTGGGAAGAACTCTGTCTTCATTTTTGGACCAAGGATCAGAATTGCTCCAACAAAGACACCCAAGCCCAACATTACAATAGTTCTTCTGTGATGTACAGACCATCCCAACAATTTTCCGTATGCCACATCCAATGCATCCAAGCCTTTGTTTATAGGTACAAAGAACATTTTCTGGAATCTTCCCAATTTTGGATTAAGACGCAACAACTGAGAACAGAGCATTGGAATCAATGATAGAGCCGCTACTGTTGAAACTATCATAATGATACTTACAATCCAACCCAACTGACGGAACAATACACCGCTCAAACCGCTGATCATTGTCATTGGCATAAATACTGCCAACATGGTAAGCGTTGAAGCTACAACTGAAATTGCCACCTCATTTGTAGCATGTATTGCAGCCTGTTTTGGACGGCTTCCACGCTCAATATGGGTTGTAATATTCTCAAGAACCACAATAGCATCATCCACAACCATACCAATAGCTATTGACAACGAACTCATTGATATGATGTTAAGCGAACTGCCTGTTGCAAAGAGATACATTAGCGAAGCCAACAAAGAGATAGGAATTGTAAGCGCAATAATGAATGTTGCTCTCCATCTTCCCAAGAATGCATATACCACAAATACAACAAGCAAGAATGTAATTGCAATGGTCTCCTTCAAAGAGTTCATTGTACTTACAATATTGTCTGAAGTGTCTACAATCACGCCTAATTTTACATCTGAAGGCAGTGATTCCTGAATCTCAGGCAATTTTGCTTTAATCTTTTTGGAAATCTCAACAGAGTTTGATCCTGCCTGTTTCTGAATTACAATCATTCCACCCTTCTTGAGGTTACTGAATGTCTCTTGAGCCCTCTCTTCCAAACCATCCTCAACACGTGCCACATCCCTCAAGTAGATGGTACTTCCGTTATAGTGACCAACAACAAGGTTCAACATCTCTGACGCATCTGCAAACTCTTTCTGCACACGCAAAGCGTATGTATTTGAACCCACATCAATACTACCGCCAGGCATGTTTCTGTTCTCCATTCCAATGATTGAAGAGATTGTCTCAATTGAAAGGTTGTATGCCTCAAGTTTATGAGGGTCGCAATAGACCTTCAATTCACGTTTTGCCGCACCTGTAACAGATACCGCTCCTACACCTTTCACACGTGCCAAAGGATTGGCAACCTTGTCGTCCAATATCTTGTAAAGACCTGGAGTACTCTCCTCTGCAGTTACAGAGAGCATAATGATTGGAATGTCATCTGCACCAAATTTGAAGATAATAGGGTTACCTACATCATCCGGCAGTGCCGACTCAACCATATCCAGTTTGTCACGCACATCGTTGGTTGCAACATCAATGTCTATTCCATATTCAAACTCCAGAGTAATGATGGAGATATTCTCTTTTGATTGTGATGTAATATGCTTCAGATTCTCACAACTGTTAAGCACATTCTCCAACGGCTTGGTTACGTTGTTCTCTATATCCGAAGCACTCGCACCTGCATAACTGGTCATGACCATAATTGAATTGGTCTCAATCTCAGGTATCAGGTCTATAGGTATATTTATAAGTGAAAAGATACCGAATATAGCCACAGCCACAAATATAAGGGCGGTGGTAATTGGTTTTTTCACAGCTGATTCATATAAACTCATCTCTATAAAATATATTAATGTTTTTACTTAATGGATTTTTTATTGACTACAGCGCACTGATTACTGTACAACTTCAACAGCAGCACCATTGGTCAAACGTGCATGACCCTCAACTACTACATTATCACCAGAGTTAAGACCGCTTATAATCTCATACTCAGTATCCATCCTTCTTCCCAACTCAACTTTTTTGAAGACAACTTTATTATCTTCAACCACATATACAAATCTGTCGCCTGCACCTGTAAGTTTTACAATTGCCATATCAGGAACTACCACGTGGTTTGCTGTGCCATAAGCAAATGTTGCTCTTGCAAACATACCCGGACGGACTCTGCCATTTGCATTGTCAATCTTTATCTCAACAGGGAAGGTTCTTGTCTGGGCATTGATGGTAGGATATACCAATGAGACTTTGCCTTTGAACACCTCATCGCCATAAACATCAAGCTTCACATCCACTTCCATTCCCTTTTTAATGCTTGTAAACAACTTCTCTGATGCATTTACCAATAGTTTTACAGGACGTATCTGCTCCACCACAAACAGAGGCATTGCTCCACTGTACATATCTCC
>JAFZFL010000045.1 GCA_017555925.1 Bacteroidales bacterium
GACGTCCTACTCCCGATTATTCAGACTATAAATTTATAAAGGAGAGATCTGAGACATCGCAGGCAGTTGCACTTATGTTGCAATATGAACGGAGTGTAAAGTTTGGGCGCAATTCAATTTCAAACTGTACAATACGTGGTGTAACCCAAGACTGGGAAAAGGTCAGTAATATCAAGCTTGAAAGCGGACGCTATTTTGTGGAGAACGAGGTAAACAATGGAGTTCCTGTCTGTGTCGTGGGCTATAGAGTATGGGAAGAACTTTTTGAGGGGATCAATCCGTTGGGTAAAAAAATAAAGATTGGAGGGAGAGATCTTACTGTAATTGGAGTGTTTGAGAAGGAGGGTGAGAGTATGGCCAATATTGGTGGTGGTACTGATGCAACTATACTTATGCCACTTAATATGTGCCATTATATAGTTGACATGAGACGGGCTGGAGCTACAATTCTTGCAAAACCTAAAGTGGGCGTTTCTGCTCAAGATTTTGAGGATGAGTTGCTTGTGCTTATGCGTTCCTGTAGAAGACTTGCTCCAGGACAAAAGAATAATTTCTCCCTCAACCGTATGACAATGCTGGTGAAGATGGTTGACGGGGTTTTTTCAATGATAAATACTGTAGGATGGGTTATAGCAGGATTCTCACTTCTTATAGGTGGTTTCGGTATAGCCAACATAATGTTTGTTTCTGTGAAGGAGCGGACTAATATGATAGGTATTCAAAAAGCGTTGGGTGCAAAAAAATATGTAATTCTCACGCAGTTCCTTACTGAGTCGGTTTTTCTGGCGATAGCCGGAGGTGTAGTGGGAATCATCCTGCTCTTTGTAGTGGTACTTCTTATACCGGAAGGGGGGATGCTTGTAATGAAACTTACTCCCGGTAATATAGTGAGCGGCCTGTTGATAGCCTCAATAATTGGCATAGTGAGCGGTATGGCTCCGGCCATTTCTGCCGCAAATCTTGATCCGGTTGTGGCCATCAATAGCAAATAAGAATTTATAAATGTAATATTTGTCGGGTTATGAAACGTCTCTTCTCTTTTTTGGTTATAATTATACTCTCCTTCTCAGCTCTTATGGCACAGCCCAAAATGAAAAAAGTGCAGCTGATTATGATTCCCGACCATGATAATGCTCTCTATTTGAAGGGTGAAGAGGTGAAATTTGAAATTATGGCCTTTGATTGTGGTGTAGTTCTCAATGATATAATAGTAGATTATGAGATTTGTGAAGATCTTATGCCGTCACATAAGAGAGGAACTGTAACTTTAAAAGGTAATAGGGCTGTTATAAATGCCGGAACAATGTCCCAACCCGGTTATCTGAGAATAAAAGCCTCAACAACTTTTGAAGGGACAGATTACACTTCAATTTCAACAGTGGGTTTTGAAACGGAGAAGTTGCAGCCTGCAGTAAAGATGCCCAATGACTTTGACAGCTTTTGGGCAGACAATCTTGAACAGTTGAAAAAAGTTGGACTAAAACCGGAAATGGAGCTGCTTCCCGACAGATGTACAGAGAGCGTAAATGTCTATCATGTCTCCTATGGAAATATAGGCGGGTCAAGAATGTATGGAGTGCTTACCATGCCCAAAGCTCCCGGTAAATATCCGGCAATATTGCGTATGCCCGGAGCTGGTGTTCATGCAAAAAGCGGTAATGTAAAACAGGCGGCCAAGGGTGCAATAATTTTGGAGCTGGGTATTCATGGTGTTTCTGTCATACTTGACGATGAAGTATATAACGATATGGGCAACGGCCCTTTGGCTTCATATTTTTCAATAAATCTCCACGATAAAAATTCCTATTACTTCAAACGTGTCTATTTGGGTTGCGTAAAGGGTGTAGATTTTCTTCTCTCATTGCCTCAGTGTAATGGAAAGGTTGGAATACTTGGCGGAAGTCAGGGCGGACAACTCTCAATAGTGACATCGGCACTGGATGAAAGAATTGCTGCATCTGCAATCTATTTCCCGGCATTTTGTGATCAGGAGGCATACTTGAGCGGACGTACAGGCGGCTATCCTCATTTCTTTAAGATGAAAGCTTATTGTAAGGATGAGTATATTGAAACAGTGCGCTATTACGATGCGGCAAACTTTGCAAAGAGGCTCAAAGCTCCTGTCTTTTTTGCTTACGGATACAATGACCTCACATGTGGACCAACAACATCACGTGCCACGTATAATGTCATAACAGCCCCTAAAGAGCTTGTCATATCTGAAAACTCCGGGCACTGGCTCTATCCCGAACATGATGAGCAGATGTGGAACTGGCTTATAGATAAGCTACAATAGCGCTGCTGTGCAAAGTATTGCGCAGCTATTGGGCAAGGAGTTGTGTGAGTTCGATAAATTGTTCGACACTAAGCTGCTCCGGTCTCAAATCGAGCAGTGGCGAGGTAATGGAGTTCTTTATAACCACATTTTTGCCCATCTCCCTCTCTTTTGCCGACAGATTGCTGCACATATCCAATCTTTTGCCAAGAAGTGGTTTTATGGAGTTGCGGATGGTTTTTCTTCTTTGGTTGAAGCAACTCTTTATTATGAGCTTGAAGAGAATCTCATCGCAGCCAAGGTTAGTGCGGCTATTGCGTGTAAGACGTATTACCGCCGATTTTACCTTTGGTGGCGGATTGAAAACGTGCTCGTGTACAGTAAACAGATACTCAATGTTGTACCAGGCTTGCAACAATACAGAGAGAATACCATAGGCCTTTGTGCCCGGTCCGCTTGCAAGGCGCTCTGCAACCTCTTTCTGGAGCATGCAGACAACTTGAGGGACTGACTCCTTATAATCAAGAACCTTAAAGAAGATTTGTGACGATATGTTGTACGGGAAGTTACCTATTACAGCAAACTCTCCGTCAAATATCTTTTCGAGCGGAATCTGTAGAAAATCGCGCTGCTGGAGTGAGTATAGCAGTTGTGGATATGTTTTTTGAAGATATTCAATGCTCTCAGTATCAATCTCTGCCACTTCAAGCTTGATTCTTTCATCCTGCAACAGATACTTTGTGAGCACTCCTGTACCTGGTCCAATCTCCAGAACCTGCATCTTTTTCCCTGTGGTTGAGGTGGTGTCTGCATTGTTTTGGGCAGCGTCTCCAACTGTCGGGAAGAGGAGGCTCTCTACAATTCTTTTTGCTATTGACTCATCTGTAAGAAAGTGCTGACCCAGCGCCTTCTTCGCTTTTACTCCATATTGTGTTGCCATAGGGTGCAAAGGTAGAAAATTTTGAATAAAAATATTAACTTTGCGAGTTGCTATCTCTGAATGGGATATTGGACGTTGGAATAAATCATACAATAATATAAAACTATGTACAGATCGCATACTTGTGGAGAATTGCGCCTTGCAAATGTTGGCCAGACAGTAACTTTGGCAGGATGGGTGCAAAGGGTTCGTAAAATGGGAAGTTTGAATTTTATTGACCTTCGCGACAGATATGGTATAACCCAGCTTGTTGCAGATGAGAATGAATCAAAAGAGATTAATGAGCTTGTAGCTACTCTTGGCCGTGAATATGTTATTCAGGCTACAGGTATTGTTACAGAGCGTCAGAGCAAGAACAATAAAATTGATACAGGTGAGATTGAGATAAAACTTACCGCTCTTACAATATTGAACAAAGCTGTTACTCCTCCGTTTACAATTGAGGAGAACACAGATGGTGGTGAGGATATACGTGCTCAATACCGCTATCTTGATTTGAGAAGAGCCCCTTTAAAGAGAGCGCTTGAGTTGCGCCACAAAATGGCTCATGAGGTAAGAAACTATTTGAGCAATGTAGGTTTTATGGAGATAGAGACTCCTTACCTTATCAAATCTACTCCTGAGGGAGCGCGTGACTTTGTTGTTCCAAGCCGTATGAACCCGGGTGAGTTCTATGCTTTGCCTCAAAGCCCGCAAACATTCAAACAGCTTTTGATGGTTGCAGGTTATGACAAATATTTCCAGATTGTAAGATGCTTCAGAGATGAGGATTTGAGAGCAGACCGCCAGCCTGAGTTTACACAAATTGACTGTGAGATGTCTTTTGTGGAGCGTGAGGATGTGTTGAATACATTTGAGGGTCTTGCAAAGGCTCTTTTCAAGAATGTTTTAGGCAAAGAGTTCACAGAAGCATTCCCAAGAATTTCTTACAAAGATGCAATGGAGTTCTATGGAAGTGACAAACCGGATATCCGTTTTGGAATGAAAATGAATACCATCACAGATATGGTCAAGGGCCACAACTTTGCAGTTCTTGATGATGCAGAGTATGTTGGAGCCATTGTTGTTCCAGGTTGTGCAGGCTATACACGCAAACAGCTTGATGAACTTACTGAGTGGGTTAAAAGACCTCAAGTTGGAGCCAAAGGCCTTATCTATATCAAATACAATGCAGATGGTATAAAATCTTCAATTGACAAATTCTACAGTGCAGATGATCTTAAAGCAATCTGCAATGCAATAGGTGCTGTTGAGGGCGATTTGGTACTGGTACTGTCGGGAGACAAAAAGAAGATGCAGGGTGCGTTGGGCACATTGCGACTTGAGATGGGTAACCGTCTTGGTTTGCGTGACAACTCTGTATTTGCACCTCTATGGGTATGTGATTTCCCTCTATTGGAGTGGGATGAGGAGACTCAGCGATTCTATGCTATGCACCATCCGTTCACTGCTCCAAAACCTGAGGATATGGAGAAGTTCTACAGCAATAAGAAAGAGGATCTTGAGCAGGTTAATGCAAATGCTTATGACTTTGTGCTTAACGGTACAGAGGTTGGCGGCGGTTCTATCCGTATACACGATTCAAATGTTCAGGAGCGTATGTTTGAGGTGCTTGGATTCAGTAAAGAGGATGCAGATTACAGATTTGGCTTTATTATAAATGCATTCAAATATGGTGCGCCTCCTCATGGTGGTATAGCATTCGGTTTTGACCGTTTCTGCTCTTTGTTTGGCGGTCAGGAGACAATCAGAGACTATATTGCATTCCCTAAGAACAACACAGGTAGAGATGTAATGCTTGATGCTCCTTCAAGGATTGATGCTGCACAAATGGAAGAGCTGTTCATAAGTTCAACAGCTCCTGAAAAGGAATAGTTAAAGTAATTGTCATCTTTAAACATATTACAAGGATGAGTTTGGAATTGGATATTCAAAATGGAATCAAGGCTGCAATGTTGGCCAAAGAGAAGGTTAAACTTGAAGCCCTTAGAGGAATTAAAGCTGCAATATTGCTGGCAAAAACAGCAGATGGTTCAGAGACCATTTCAGATGATGCAGTGCTTAAGATAATTCAAAAGCTGGTAAAGCAGCGCAAGGAGAGCGCAGAGCTTTACAAAGCTCAAAATCGCGAAGAGTTGGCTGCAAACGAGTTGGAGGAGGCTTCATATATGGAGGTTTTCTTGCCTAAGCAGCTCACAGAAGAGGAACTTGCAGTTGAACTTAAGAAAATCATTGAGGCAGTTGGAGCCAAAGGTCCTCAAGATATGGGTAAAGTTATGGGAACTGCAACCAAACAGCTTATGGGCAAGGCTGAAGGCAAAGCCATCTCAGCGATGGTAAAACAGCTTTTGGCGTAATTGCCATCAGACATAAACTAAAAATTCCCCACAATGCAATTTTTGCAGGTGGGGAATTTTATATTTATCAGTTATTAAATCTTCCTATCAAACTCTACTCTTTGAGCGTTGCCTCAATAATTACGGGGTTACTCTCCTCAGTAAGAGTAGCAGCAATCTCTTTCATGCGGGGTGAATTATATTTTTTACTCATTTCAATAAAAGTTCCTGCATCAACAAATTGGTATAGCTTGTTGCCAATATGTTTGGTTGGCCAGAAAGGCATGCCTCCATCAATATCATTGTAAAAGTATCCACTATGAATTTCCTCAGAGTGTTTGATCATCCTTGTTTTTCTGGAGTGCTTGTCATATATGAATTGTGAGAATGGCTGGAGATTATTTGATTCAGAAATATCTTTTGGCAAATAAAATGAGCCAATTACAAAGGATTCAGTTTCTGTGAATATATTGTTGGATGTTACATATATTTGTGCAATTTTGCCAACCAGACCTCTCGTGATAGAAAATACAGGATCTGTATTTTTTATTTGTGGCATAGTTGATAGCGTTAGAATCTTTCCATAATCAATGGCAATATGGGGCTTAAGAGATTTGTTGTGTAGTGTATATACAGTGTCTGTGAGGGCGTGGAGAATGTTAATCTTGTTATCATAAGTGTAGATATAAGAACTCAGTACCATTGGCATACCAAGCCCAATGGTAGATTGGCGCATTGTAATTAATGTGTCAATTGTCAAATCTGACTTCATGATCAATAAGTACTGATCAGTTGTATTTTGATTGGTAACGGATGCGTATACTTTATTTTTAAGCTGTATAAATGTTCCTATACTTGCATTATACGACATGTGTTCAAGTTCTATTTGATTAAATCTTGCCTCAGATTCAAGTTTTTTCACTGCATCGTTCTGTCCAAAAAAATTACCCATATTTTTCTCTTGGATGCACTTCCCGTCTGTAAGGGAATAAAATACCACCTTATACCCAGATTCAACCATAAGAGAATTTGACTCTGGGATGATCTGCATGCTTCTCACTCCAAAATATTCCCCAGGCCCTCTACCTTTACTGCCAATATCCCCTACATATTTACCATCTCTTGTGAAAATATGAATACATCTCATCTTGTCACCAGAGGTAATATATATGTTTTTTTCATCACAAGTATAACCTGTTCCAATACGCCCCAAATAAGCGCGATCCAATGTTTCTACAGCAGTATATTCGATAGATGAAAAATACTCACTCAACTTTATCTCCTCTATATTCTCAACTGCTTCAATAAAGTCAATTGTGTGAATATCTGAAACAGAAACAGAATCTTGGCGGGCTGAGCACCCGCCAAGTATCCCTATGGATAGTAGTGCAACTATATATATAAGACTTTTCATAAGCATTTCTGTATTGTGAATTGACTAAGGATAATAAACATAATAGAAACTGCAATTTGGACACGCATACGTGTGGATATGAAAATATACTTCATCAAACCAAACTTCGCATTCTGCAATGAGTTCATGGTATCCGCAATTTCCACAAAATTTGGGTTCTATATAGTTAATTGGAATGTTGCAGTTGTCAAACCCCAAGCAATAATTCAAGCTGATTGACGTAATTGTAAAGATAGCAAATATGGCTATCAATAAGAATTTTCTGAAAGATCTTTTGTCCATAATTAAAAACTTTATAGCACAAACCAACCTTGTGCGGAGGTTTGTGCAGAGGTTATTACAATATAGTATGAGCCGGAACCTGTTGTTATATTAAGGTTTATAGTTGATGGGAGGTTTGTTAATGTAAAGTCAGATGCGACAACTTGCCCCAATTGGTTGAAGATAGTTATAGTTGCATCACCTATATTAAAGAGATTAATTTCTATCACTTTAGTATTATTATAAAGGAATGCATTGATGTAGGGTGCATCAATACTTCTTTCAACTTCACCTTTTCCAGGGAGAGGATTTGAAATGGTAAGGTCAATTTCAGACTTTTCATCATTGTTGGGAGTAATACAGAAAATTAATGAAGGGCATAGCATTAAAAATGTAAATGCAAGGTAGATTACTTTTTTCATAATTTGATACTTTTTGATTTTGACATAGGCAAAGCTATCAAACAAAAGTTTTGCAAAGATCAAAAAGTGTGATTTCTACAACTTTTTCAAAATGCAGATATACAATCATTTACGGCTGTGTATGATTTTTTATCAAAAATAGTTATTAACAAGTTTTGCAAAAGCTTATTTAGAGGGCAAATCCCAATATGCAAGGATGATACTCACGCCTTCGGTCTATGCCAGGCAGATCAAAAGGGGCTCTTTATAGTGAGACTGAGATGAGGGTTATTTGAGCAGTTGCTTAATGTATATGCTAAGGTTTGTTTGATTAGACGAAAGGCCCAGTTTTGCGCGTATATCACTACTTACATTGTAGTATCTTCCGTTTTTTGTATAGGTGCCAATCTCTTTGCCTTTTAGACCTATTGCATATAGACAGCAATATCCTATTTCATATTCCGACAGATTTTTTTCTTTTAGGAATGAAATGAAATCGGGATTGCTAGCTTCAAATGAGAGTCTTGTCGTATTAATGAAGGACTCTTTATCATTGATTATGGCATCGATGTTATTCCAAACCAGATTATTTTTACTGTAGTTACCTGTTATTTCCATAACCAATATCTGGTTAAGCAATTCAATTCTTTTTTTGATGGCATTTTGGATCTCTTTGTCCAATGTTGTATTCAGATTGAGTGTTTCACTCAAACACTCTTTTTCGTATGTTATTTGCTCATATAGAATTTGCAACTTTTCAGTTTGTTCCTGTATTAAGTTTTTTTCTTTTTGGGAAAGGATATATTTGTGCCTTAAGAATAATATCATTGCAAAAGAGGAGATTGATATAATTATAATGATAAGAATGGCAGTTCTTTTGGAGTTTGCCTCTTTTTGTTTATCCAATTCCAAATAGTACTTCTTTTCAATAAATTGTGTCTCTTTTTTA
>JAFZFL010000046.1 GCA_017555925.1 Bacteroidales bacterium
ACTTTTGGGAAAAGTTTCCCCTCATCTGTCCGCTCCTTCTTGCCCAAATTGTATCAACAATCTCTACCTTTGGAGAGCATGCACCATAATATCTTTCTTTAAGTGAAACCTTGGCAAACCTGCCTATAATAGAGTTATATTCGCTCTCAAAAGAGGGTGTGGCAGAACCGAGCAGGATATTTGACTTATGAATATTGGCCAACATAATTGCCACATCCCTTGCCTGATAGCGTGGCGCCGGCTCTGTCTGTTTGTAGCTACTGTCATGCTCCTCATCAACCAATACAAGCCCCAAATTCCGGTAAGGCAAAAAGAGTGCAGACCTTGTTCCCAAAATAACTACCGGCTCTTTTGCTGCGGCACTCTCTGTGAGTACCTGCCTTATAAACTTCTTCTCAACAGCACTCTGTTTTGAATGATAAACCAACAGTCTGCTGCCAAAAACCTTTTTGAGCCTCATCTGCAACTGTTTTGTAATTGCTATCTCCGGAGCCATATAGAGTACGCTCCTGCCCTGTTGCAGCTCTTCTATTGCTAAAGTTATGTAAATCTCCGTTTTGCCGCCACCGGTTACGCCATGCAGCAACACAGGTTTTGCCGCCACATTTTCACAGTCACATTGCAAAGGAGAAAAACTTGCCTTTATGGCTTCAAGTGCCTCTCTCTGCTTCTCGGAGAGCTGCGGAGAATGGAATGCACTGCCCTCCTTACTCAAGGCTTCAAAGAGTGAGGCCGCATTTTTTCTCGATTTTACACGCTCCTGCTTCAAGCTCATAGAGGGATATGCTGCCTTGTACACCTCACCCACACTGCACAAATAGTAATCTGCAACCTTATACCACAAAGCAATCTCATTTTTTGATACTGGCTCAAATGGCTCCACACCAATTATCTCTTTGTATTCAATCTCTTTGTTTAAGACAATCTCTTCACTGCAGACAATCTCTTTGTTCAAGTTAATCTCATTATTGGGATTATTCTCTTTATTGAAGTCATTCACTTTATTGAAGCAGTTTTGATATTTACAGCTTGAGACATTGGGACCAACGACAGTTGAAATGGATTTTATACAGGCTGAATATACTTTTCCTGAAAAATCTACCTTTACCCTGGTTCCTATTGTAATACCGGTTGCCAAATGGCCTGGTAAAATATAGGTAGCCTCTCCCCTATATTTCAAAGGGAGAATTACTGAAACATATATTTTTCCACTCTGATTATCCATAGACAAACTGCTCAACCCAGCAACGGAGAGACTGTAAAACTAATTTTCAAAAGCCTCCTGCATGAAATATCTTGGCAGGTTACAGCCTATATAGTTCCCTATGATGGCCCATAACCATGCCCAAAGAAACCACCATTCAAATTTTCCCAACAATATGGCTACTGCATAGTAGAAAGCGTCTGCAACGCAGTGGGGCAAACCGCAAAGAATAAATACCGGTACACCAAAAAGCAATGGCAGATAGTGTTGCTTTCTTGCTCCATATACAGAGAGCGTCATAATCATTCCCGTTCCTGCCGATGTTACAGCAAGGGCTATCCAGGAAGCACTCTGTCGGGAAACAAGTATTGACTCAAGATTAGATTGGACGGTTGTATTCAAACAATATACAGCAATTATTGCCGCTACAAGGCAACCTGCTGCATTGCCTGCCAACATCAATGCGAGTCTTGGTATCTGTTTTGGTGGCAGAAAGCCCGATTTGCCGGTAAAGAGCTGGGCTCCGCACATAACAACTGAAAGGAGACCAAAAGCAAAGAGTACAGCTCCGGCAACGCCTCCAACCCTAAGGTAAACAAGTCCGCCGGTACCAATAAGAAGTCCGGCAAAGATTGACATTAAAATAAAGTTTCTCATATATTAACACTCAGTTTTGCAAGGTAATCGTAATGCTCTCCCTCCGCCACAAGCTCTGCCTTAAAGCCGTTTTGCGCGGCATAGTAAGAGAGGGTCTGGAAATCTATATAGAGCCAGTCAAAGGTCTCACCCTTTATATTCTTATACTTCATCTGGTAATCTAACTGGCCATAATAATCATCTGCCAGGTTCACTTCAAAGCTGCCATCTTCATCTTCATAAAGATATCGGAGATCGCTTGAATCCATCAGGACAAACCCTCCCGGTGCAAGAAGCTGCCTTATCTTTGCAAAGAATTTGGGCATATTGGCTGTTGTTCCAATTATCCCCGACCCGTTCATTAGCATAAGTATAGTATCATAACTTCCGGTAAATGAGGGGTCAAACAGATTTGTCTGATGAGCATTTACACCTCTCTCCTTCATAACCTGAACAGATAACGGCGAAATGTCAATTGCAGTGGCATGCTTGCCCATCTTCTCAAGAGCCAGTGAGTGACAACCGCTGCCTGCACCAACATCAAGAATATTGCCCTGGGCCATTCCAAGAGCCATTTTCTCAAGATATGGCATCTGCTCATACTCACGGAACAGATCTGCAACCGGAATCTCATCCTCGTCAAATTGCGACGAAAAGACCCTCAACTTTGCAGCCCTGCCACTCTTGAAATAATCATATATAGCAGCCCCCATAGGATCCTTGAGGGTTTTAATATCTGTTTTTTCCATTGAATTCATATTTACATTGATATCACATAGCTTCAACCAGTAAGCCAGTTAACTTGACTTCCACTTCCGCCATAACCTATTCTAACCTATTCTAACCCAATCCCGCCAAATTGCAATCATAATCTGGCCGCAATCATACTGCAAATAAATCGCAATCTGATGCAAAGATAAAAATTAAAGCCATAATTAAGGAACTTGCGCCATAGAATGAGAAGTGACAGCTGTCGGGAAGAGGATTTGAGCTGTCGGGATAAGAATGGAAAATATGCTCCTCTAGGGTTTATTTTTTCAACTGCTCCGAATTTAGCGCTTATCAAAGAGCTTAGGCACACCGCCAACTGCACAAAAATCGAGTAGGAGGAAAACAAAAGTAGGTTTTCCTCCTACTTTCGTTTTCCGACCTCTCACACCACCGTACATGCGGATCCGCATACGGCGGTTCCTTACCTGCAATGATACTTTTCGTAGTATCCCAACAATGACGGAT
>JAFZFL010000001.1 GCA_017555925.1 Bacteroidales bacterium
CCGGAGTGTGTTAAGGCTGTCCTTAAAAATCTTTATGAGAAAAATAATCTTGAGGGTGCATATTTGATTGGTGATATTCCAATTGCTATGGTAACAAGAGCAAATCATCTTGCTACTGCATTTAAAATGGATGAGAGAGAGTATCCAATGTGGAGAGCCTCTATTCCTACCGACAGATTTTATGATGATTTTGATTTGGAATTTACTCCAATCAAAGACTCAATAGATGGTTTGAAACATTATTATCAAATGGCCCCAGAGTCTGCTCAATATATTGAGTGTGATATTTATACAGGCCGTTTGAAACCACTTGCCGGCAATGGTGACAAATATGCACAGATAAGCAAATATTTGAAAAAGGCTGTTGCTGCCCATAAAGAGCATAATCATTTTGATACATTTGTATCCTATACAGGTTATGGCTCATATTCTGAGTGTTTGAAGGCTTGGAGAGCAGAGCAGCAGATTTTGCATGAGCAGTTCCCAGGTGTCTTTACAAAGTATAACACTGCCAAATTTATCCGTTTTTCAATGGATCCTTATACAAAGGATTATGTTCTTAGAGAGCTAAGACGTCCTGAGTTGGATTTTATGGTAATCCATGCACACGGTTTGCCTAACAAACAGGCTCTATGTGAAATTCCTAATCATTTGTCAAGAGATTTTGATCAGACACCATATATTGGTTATGAAATCAGAGAGGGTTTGAGAAGCAAACGCGAAAGAGAAAATAATCGTGCTCAGGCTTTGATTGAGAAATGGGGCTTGGATTCAACTTGGTATGCTGGTTACAATACACCTGAGGTTATAGCTAAAGACTCAACAGAAAAGGCTCAAACAGAGATTTTGATTGATGATATTAATGCAGTAAAACCTAATCCAAGATTTATCATTATGGATTGCTGTTTCAATGGCGATTACAGATATGACGATTTTATTGCAGGTAAATATATTATGGCAGACGGTAAAACAGTTGCCGCTTTTGCAAATAGTGTTAATGTTATTCAAGATGGTTCAACATTTGACTTGATGGGTCTGTTTGGCCAGGGTATAAGATTGGGTAACTGGGCAAAATACAATAATATTCTTGAGTCGCACATTATAGGTGACCCTACATTCCATTATACAGCTCCTCATAGCCATGGCACTCATGCGCAGGCTCAAGGTGCTCATAATCATTCTCACGAGATTAATGATATGATGGCTGTAAATGATATTGATTTCTGGGTTGCCCATATGAATGCCAAGAATCCGGAGTTCCAAAATGTAGCTCTTATCAAACTTGTAGAGAATAACTATAAAGGTGTTGAGAAGATTCTGTTGGAGAGATTTAAGGAGTCTGATTATGCAATTGTACGTTATAATGCAATGAGGTTGTTGGAGAAACTTAATGTGCCTGAATATAGAGAGGCTCTTAAGATTGCTACTAATGACGGTTTTGAGTTTACTAGACGTATTGCAGTAAACAGAATGGGATTCTGTGGTGATGTGGAGTTTATTCCATATTTGATTGAGGCTTATGTAAATGACTATAATGCATTGCGTATTAAATTCAATATCTCTGAGGCTTTGAAATCATTTGATAAGAAACTTGTAGAGGCAGAGATTGAGAAATACTTTGCAGGAAGAGACAGATTCTTGACAGAAAGAATTAAAAAAGAGCTTATTGAGCTTGTTTCACATGACTCGGCAGCAGCTTCACTATCTGATATGAAAGATCCTAAAGTGAGTGTAGAAGACAAGATATACAGAGCCAAGGCTTTGCGTAACCGTCCTTATCACCAGAATATTGATGAGATTTTGACAATTGTACAGGATGAAAATACTGCTCCTGAGTTCAGACAATATCTTGTTGAGTCTTTGGGTTGGTTCAGAAAATCATTCAAAGCTGAGCAGATACTTTCTGTTATGGAAAAAATGCTTGCAGAGAAACAATTTGTTACTCCAGAGATGGAGCAAGAGTTGAAACGTGCCTGCGCAAAACTTAAATCGGAGAAGTAATTGATATGGTTATGAAAAGAATATTATTATTTATTATAGCTGCAATTATTTGCACAGGACAGATTTTTGCGCAAAAAGTTAAAGTAACAAAACCCGTTACTAAACAGAGTAACTCTTTTGCCATTGTTATTGATAATGTAACTTATGACAAATGTGGCAATGAGGTAAGAGCTTATAGAGATGCTTTGGAGGCCGACGGTTTGGCTACATATATAATTTCAGGAGCTTGGGAGAACCCTGATCAGGTTAAGGCTCACATCAAAAAAGTTTATGCAAAAGCCAAAAATTTTGAAGGAGTAGTATTTGTTGGTGATGTTCCTTACGTAATGGTACGTAATGCACAACACATGACTACAGCATTCAAGATGGATGAGAAAAAATTCCCTATTGATGAGTCTTCTGTATGTTCAGACCGTTTTTATGATGATTTGCACCTTGAGTTTGAATACCTTGAGAAGGATTCTACAAATTCAAACAAATTCTGGTACAAACTTACCGAGAATTCTCCTCAACATTTGAACCCTAACTTCTATTCTGGCCGTATTTTCTATCCTCCTATGTTGGGTGGTGACAAATATGAAGCAATTTCCAAATATTTGAAAAAGGCTGTAGAGGCCAAGAAGAACCCAGAGCTTCTTGACAATATGGTTACATTTGCCGGTCACGGTTACAATGGAGACTGTCTTTTGGTATGGCAGGATGAGAAGATTGCAATGAATGAGAACTTCCCATTCTTGGGCAAGAACCATTCAAATGCAAAACATTTGAGCTTCAGAATGTCACCATATATGAAATATGAGTTGTTTGATGAGATTGAGAGACCTGGTATTGATGCTTTCTTCTTTAATGAGCATGGTTCTATTGACAAACAGCATATTTCTGGTGGTCCTGAAAATGTATATTCTACAGACGAGCGTCTCGCTGCTTTGAGATCACAGGTTAATGGTGAGCTAATGTTTATTCCTAAAGCACAAAGGGAAGAGGTTAAGAAGAAATTTTTGGCTGATTATGGATTGAATGAGAACTTCTTTACTGCTAAAGCTGAGACAAATACACCAAATGTAGAGGAGGCTAAAGGTGATAAAGATGTTACAATCTTCAGTTTGGACGATATTAAAAAGTTGAAACCTACTCCAAGATTTGTAATGTTCAATGCTTGCTACAATGGTTCATTCCACCGTCCTGGTTATGTTTCCGGATACTATATTTTTGGTGATGGCAGAACAGTTGTTTGCCAGGGTAATACTGTTAACGTTCTTCAAGACCGTTGGACTTATGAGATGGTAGGTCTTATCTCTCATGGTGTAAGAATTGGTGAGTACAACAGAATGATTGCCTCTTTGGAGGGACATATCATTGGTGACCCTACTTTCCACTTCCGTGAGCAGGAGGGAAGCACTCTTAGACAAGATGCAGTTGCTAAAGCAAATGATGCAGCTTACTGGGAGGCACTTCTTGAGGCTCCATATGCAGATATCCAATCTTTGGCATTGAGAAGACTTACAGATATGGGTGCTATTGAGTCGTTTGATATTCTTTCTCATATGAAGAGATGTGAGTTTGGTTCTACACGTATGGAGTGTATCTAACTTTTGAGCCGCTTCCGTGACGACAATTATATTGAAGCAATTAAGACCGGTATGTACGACAGCTATGAGATTACTCGTAGAAATGCTGTTGATTATGCTTGGAGAGCGGGTGATACAAGATTGTCTGAGGCTATTATGGATGTATTTGTAAAATACCCTGAGTCTCAACGTGTTAACTATAATATTCAAAAAGCAATCTCACTTTATCCTGAGGCTTCAATGAAAGAGGCTTTGCAGAAGGTTATTCCTACAATGACAGACTTTGATATGGATAAAGCTGTTAAGAATGCAGAGGATATGATCAAAACCCAACAGGCTGCAAAGACAAGAGCTGCAAAGACTTTGTTCAATAAGAAAGCTCCTCTAAGTTCAAGAATTGCTGCATCGCGCGGTATGAGAAATGCTACTTATCACGAGCTTATACCTCAGGTACTTGAGCTTGCTGCAGACAAGAGCGAGGACTTGGAGTTGAGATTGAATGTGGTTGAGATGTTGGGCTGGTTCAACAAATCTATGCATTGTAAGACTATCAGCGATGGTTGTGCAGAGATTTTGAAAGACAAATCTATTGAGCCTGAGCTACGTGCAGAGCTTATTCAAACTATCAACAGAGTTAAATAACTTTTTAATCACATAAATGTATGTTAAAGAAAGTTAATATGTTATTGATTATGGCTGTGCTTTTGCCGGTGCTTGCACTGGCAAAGCCAACCATAGTTAAACCTACAATCAAAAGTGTTACCTCTTTTGCAATTGTTGTAGACAATGCAACACTTGAGGCTATCCGTTCAAGTGTGGAGGCTTATAGAGATGCTATTGAGAAGGATGGTCTTGCTACATATATTGTTTCTGACAATTGGTGCTGTCCGGACGATATCAAGGCAATACTTGTTAAACTTGCTAAAGGCAAGATGCCTATTGAGGGTGCTGTATTCCTTGGTGATATTCCTGTTGCGATGACCCGTGACAACCAGCATCTGGCTTCTGCTTTCAAAGGTGATCAAAATAAGGATTGGAAAGAGTATTCATCTCCTTCTGACCGTTTTTATGATGATTTTGATTTGAAATGGAACTTTATCAAACAAGATGAGGATCTTCCTCACCTTTTCTACTACTCTTTGAGAGCAGATTCTCCTCAGAAAGTATGTACTGATATCTATTCAGGCAGAATTAGAGCTACCGGAGATGACAAATATAAAAAATTGGAGAAATATCTGGCTAAAGTTGTAGCTGCACATGCAGAGAACAACAAGTTGGATGATTTCTTGCTTTTCCGCGGTAATGCTTATAATTCAGAGAGTAAAGAGGGTTGGGCAGGCGAGCAGATTACACTTAGAGAGCAAATACCATCTTTGTTCACTTATGGCAATACAGCCCGTTTCCTTGATTTTGAAACAAAATACCCTGTGAAGAGCTATCTTCTAGAGTATTTGAGACGTCCTACTTTGGATGTTGCTCTTGGTCATCACCATGGTTCTGTTACAAGACAGTATTTGAACAACAATCAGAATGCAGCATCTGTTTCTGAGGCTATTGAGATGGTAAAGTTGTACTTGAGATCTAAAGTACGTAGAGAAAAGGGCGATAAAGCTGCTGCAATGGAGAAATGGGCTGCAGAGGTAGGTGTACCTGTAAGCTGGGTAGATACTACTGCTGCTACAGCAGAGGCAGACAAGCGTTTCCAGAGAGAGATGGATATCTATCTTGAGGATATTTACGAGAATAATTTGAATCCTCGTTTCATTATGCACGATGCTTGCTACAACGGTTCTTTCCATAAAGATGATTGTGTTGCAAATGCATATCTTTTCTGTGATGGTAATACAGTTGCAGCCCATGGAAATACTTTGAACAGTATTCAGGACAAGCATCCTAATGCATATTTGGGTCTTTTGGCCAGCGGTTTGCGTATTGGCCAGTGGGCACGTTATGCACAGAACTTCTTGGGTGCGCACCTTGTTGGAGACCCTACTTACAAGTTTGCAAATACTTCTACTCCTGATATAGACATTAATACTGTATTGGCAGTGGAGGGCGGCAATAATGAGTTCTGGCTCAATATTATAAAGAACAACAAGTATGCTGAGACAGGTTCAGACTGGATTGCTATGGCTGTTAGAAAACTTGCAGACAACAAATATGAGAATCTTGAGCAACTTGCAATGGAGGTTTACAAGACTTCTCCATTTGGAAGTGTTAGAATGGAGTGCTTCAAAGCTCTATGCGGCATGAATGCCTCTAACAGAAATGAACTTCTTATTCTTGGTTTGAACGACAGCTATGAGCTTGTAAGACGTTTCTGTGCAGATTATATTGGCGGTTGTGGAGATGCTGAGCTTCTTCCGGCTCTTGTAAACGCAGCAATAAATGACAGAATTTCTGTACGTGTTGAGTATCGCGCTTCCGATAATCTTATGCTTTATCCTAAAGAGGATGTAGTTGCTGAGGTTAAAAAGCAATTGGCTGAAAACAAACATATTATTGACCCTGAAGCTACAATGAAGTGTATAATGAGCAGTGCAGATTGGGTTGGGAGAAGAATTGATGCTATTCTCAATACCTTCACCGACAGTTCTGTTCCTCATGCAGAGAGAGCCCAGAATATTTCAACTCTAAGGAATTACAATTATCATCATATTGTTCCTCAGATTATTGCATTTATTGAAGATGCTTCACAACCATCAGATTTGAGAGTTGCAGCAATTGAGGCTTTGGGTTGGTTCAGAGCTTCTTACCAGAATGGCAAGATTGCAGAGGCTTGTACAAGATTGATGAAGTCAGATGCACCTCAAGAGGTGAAAAATGAGGCAGAGAAGACTCTTGGCCGTCTTCAATTCTAAATTTAACGATATGCCCCTTGGGGCAATAGTATTAATTTTTGATTATGTTGAGAAAAGTTAATATTATTATAATGATGGTTCTGCTTATGCCTCTGTTTATGCAGGCTGGGCAGGCCATCTTTTATAATGATAATGGGTCTGCGGACTCATATTTGTCATATAGTGAAGAGTTGAAAGACTCCTATATATTGGTGGAGCCAAAGATTAAGGGTTCCACATCATTTGTCATTATTACAGACAGGACTACATATGATAAAATCCGTCCAAGTATTGAGGCATACAGGGATGCAGTTGAAAGGGATGGCCTTCCTACATTCATTGTTGCTGCAGAGTGGAACTGTCCGGATGAAATTAAAGCAGAACTTATAAGGCTTGCCAATGGCAAGATGCCTATTGAAGGTGCTGTTTTTCTGGGAGATATTCCTGTTGCCATGACCCGTGATGCACAACATTTTGCATCTGCCTTTAAAGGCGATCAGGAGCCTGACTGGATTGAGGGTTCTTCGCCGTCGGACCGTTTTTATGATGATTTTGATTTGAAATGGGATTATATAAAACAGGAGGAGAAGCATCCTCATATGTTCTATTACACCCTCAGACATGATTCACCTCAAGTTGTCTCTACAGATATCTACACAGGCCGTATTCGTGCAACCGGAGAAGACAAGTATAAAAAACTTGAAAAGTATCTGGCTAAAGTTGTGGCTGCCCATGCAGAGAACAATAAACTGGATGATCTTGTTATCTTTAGAGGATATGGCTATAATTCAGAATCTAAGGATGGATGGGCAGGTGAGCAGATTGCTTTGCGTGAGCAGATACCATCGCTCTTCTCTTCTGGCAATACTACCCGTTTTATTGATTTTGAAACAAAATATCCTCTCAAGAGCTATTTGCTTGAGTATTTGAAAAGACCTTCATTGGATATTGCTCTTGGACACCATCATGGTTCGGTAGATATCCAGCATTTGAATAAAAGTACAAATGCAAGAAGTGTTTCAGAGGCAATTGAAATGATCAAGTTGAACTTGAGGGCTGGTACTCGCAGGTTTAAGGGTAACAGAGCGGAAATTGTGGAGAAAATAGCTGCCCAATATGATGTTCCGGTATCATGGATTGATACTACTGCTGCAACAATGCAGGCGGATGTTAATTTCCGTAAGGAGTTTGAGATATATCTCGATGATATTTATTCAAATAATCCTAATCCAAGATTCATTATGCATGATGCTTGTTACAATGGTTCTTTCCATAAGGATGATTGTGTTGCAAATGCATATATTTTCTCTGATGGCAATACTGTAGCTGCCCATGGTAATACTTTGAACAGTATTCAGGATAAACATCCAAATGCTTATATGGGTCTTTTGGCCAGCGGTTTGAGAATTGGCCAGTGGGCACGTTATGCACAGAACTTCCTTGGAGCCCATCTGATTGGAGACCCTACTTACAAGTTTGCAAATACTTCTACACCAGATATTGATATAAATAGAGTTCTTGTAGAGGAAGCGGACAATAATGAGTTCTGGCTTGATATTATAAGGAATAACAAATATGCTTCAACAGGTTCAGACTGGATTGCTATGGCTGTAAGAAAATTGGCCGACAACAATTATGAGAAGTTTGAGGAGCTTGCAATGGAGGTATATAAAACTTCTCCATTTGGAAGTGTTAGAATGGAGTGTTTCAAAG
>JAFZFL010000047.1 GCA_017555925.1 Bacteroidales bacterium
ACTTTGCAATTCCCCTAAAGAAATAAGCATCATAAAGGGTACTGTCCAACCTTGCCAGAATATTGAAATTTTCAATTGCACTGGAATACTTTCCATCAATAAGCATCTGCCTTCCCCTGGCAAAAAACTGGTCTATATCGTATTGTGCATTTGCCACTACGCCCGTAAACAGCAGCACCAGCACCAAAAAAAGTTTTCTAAGAGTATCCATACAGCCTGCAAAAGTAATGAAAATACGGTACTCTTCAAAAAACAGACCAATGTACTACAACCCGTATCTGCTCCTACTGCCCAATTGCTCTTCTATGCGTAACAGCTGGTTATATTTTGCGGTGCGTTCACCGCGGCTTACAGAGCCGGTTTTAATTTGTCCGGCATTTACGGCAACGGCAAGGTCTGCTATAAAGGAATCTTCTGTTTCTCCGCTACGGTGAGATATGATGCAAGCGTATTTGTTACGCTGTGCCATTGCAACAGTTTTTAAGGTCTCAGTTAAGGTGCCTATCTGGTTCACCTTAATCAGGATTGCATTGGCACACTTCTCGTTTATCCCTTGCGCCAGATATTTCGCATTTGTAACAAAGAGGTCATCCCCCACCAGCTGACACTTGCCTGAAAGTTCTGCCGTAATACGTTGCCACCCTATCCAATCATCCTGGGCCAACGGATCTTCCAATGAATCTATAGGATAATTCTTTACAAGTTCCTTAAGATACTCTATCTGTTGGGCTGTGGTTCTCCTTATCCCCCGCTCCTGCTCAAACATAGGGTAGTTATAGTATCCCTGAATATATTTCCCCTGGTAATTGTAATGTCCCTTCACATAAAACTCAGAAGCAGCACAATCTATTGCCAACGTCACATCCTTGTATGGAATATAGCCAGCATTCTGAATGGCATACATTATATAACTTAAAACCTCTTCTGCACTGTTGAAATTGGGTGCAAATCCACCCTCATCCCCAACATTGGTATTGAGTCCTGCCTTTTTTAATATCTCCTTAAGACTATAGAAAATATTGGAACCCATCATTACTGCTTCTGCAAACGATGAGGCCCCTACCGGACGTATCATAAACTCCTGAAATGCAAGTGAAGCACTTGAGTGAACTCCTCCATTTACAATATTCATCATTGGAACAGGCAGCACGTGCGAGTTGACTCCACCCAAATATCTGTAAAGCGGTACCCTCAAATGATCGGCTGCCGCTTTGGCAACTGCCATTGAAACAGCAAGTGTTGCATTGGCCCCCAAACGTGATTTGTTTGGTGTTCCATCCAACTCAACAAGTACAGAATCAATCTCCCTCTGGTTAAGGGCATCAGTACCTATAAGCTCTGGTGCAATGATATTCTCTATATTTGCCACAACTCCAAGGACCCCTTTTCCACCATATCTGCCCTTTATCCCATCCCTTAACTCCAAAGCCTCATTACTTCCTGTAGAGGCACCACTTGGTACACTGGCCCTTCCCCAGGAACCATCATTGAGAAACACATCCACCTCAACCGTTGGATTTCCTCTCGAATCTATAATCTCCCTTGATACTATATTTGAAATGTCCATAAAAACTTGCTGGTTTTTATGGTTAGAACACTTGAGAAATAGGATTGTTTAGTCAATCAGCCACAAGAAACGATAAATAAGTTCTATACGTTTTAGAAGCAAGTCCAATGAAAGGGTCTCCAAAGTATCGCTCACTTTATTTGTATGCTTTGTTATACCAGAAGTAAACAGAAGGGCAGGTATCCCCTGCGCTGTAAATGTCTGTTGGTCTGATAACCTGTAAAAAATATCATAAAACTGCTGGCTCCCATAATATGTGTAGTCTATACACAGCCCCAACTTAAAATAATCATTGGCAAAATTGAGCTGATCCTTCTGCCATCGCGTAAGTTTGTCTGCTCCAAGCACCAGAATATACTCATCAAAATCCCCGACAGGAGAAAGATTGCTCCCTATCTGGTCTATATTGACCATACAGTCAATCTTACCGGCAGGAATCCCTTTTCTGGCCAAAAATGCTTTGCTCCCCTGCATATTGTGGTTATTCCCATCAAATGCAACAAAAACAAAATTGTGTCTGAGATCATTTTTATCCCGATACCTTTTTGCAAAAGCTTCTGCCAGTTCCAAAAGTGCTGCAACCCCAGAAGCATTGTCATCGGCACCAGGATAATATTTGTCTCCAAAAGAGCCTATATGATCAAAGTGCGCACCAACAACAATATATCCGGCATCTTTTGTTTTGGCAGGTACATAACCTGCAACATTATACCCATCAAGATTTTGAGGTCCCTGTACCAGCGGTTTCCCTTGAGAATGTACATTTGATTTCCTGTTTGGAGCAGTTATATTGAATTGCTGCACAAAATCTGCTCCCTTAAAAGGGATCAGTCCATACGATTCAAACTCCTTTGCAATAAAATCTGCAATCTCCTTATTATGAGAGGTTCCAGCTGCCCTACCACCTCTTTCTGGTGCAGTAAGAAAATCAATATGGTCCCTCAAATCCCGTTCCCTCAACAGATATTTGTACGCAGTTGATGAGTGCACCTGCCCCCGCACCTGCACTGCAGATGCAAGAAGGAGTATAAAAAATACTGATGTGACAAAAACTTTACGTACACTCATCGGAAAAAAATTGTGAGTGCAAAAATAGGTTAAATTTCTTTACATCAAAATGGAGAAGTCTGTACACGTACAGTTACTGTATCGGTAACACTGTTTACTCCTGTAAAAATACCATAACCTCCATCAACATTACCCCTTACATCAACAAGTGTAGAAGAGGAGGTGGCACCACCCTGGCTCATAATGGCATATTCAGGCCTGATATGCAGAACAGATACCGCATATTCTCCATAGTAATTGAAGTTTACAGAAGAGAGGGGTGCACTTTCCCCTTGTGTATAATCCAATTTAAAACATTGTGAAGGCAATTCCTCATCTTCATCCAATTCCCTTACAAGAGACAAACTCTCGGTTACCCCCTCTACAATATAATAATCACCATCTGCATTATCCCAAGAAATCTCTATACCCTCATTGGGAGCCTTTGTATCATCCGGGCGGGAAAACGACATAACACTTATACTGTGACTGGAA
>JAFZFL010000048.1 GCA_017555925.1 Bacteroidales bacterium
ATAACGTAAAGAGCGCAGAGGCAGCACTTAAGGAGGCAAAAGAGAATCTCCTTAAAACCACTATATATGCTCCAATGACAGGTATAGTCTCAATGCTTATGGTTGAAAAGGGTGAGAGAGTTGTAGGAACAAGCCAGATGGCCGGTACAGAGATGCTACGTATTGCCAATTTGAATGAGATGGAGGTTCTTGTAGATGTAAATGAGAATGACATCATCAGATTGAGTCTTAGGGATACTGCCCATATAGAGGTTGATGCCTATCCAAACAGAAAATTCAAAGGTATTGTTACCCAAATAGCCAATTCTGCAAAAAACAGTGGAGCTGCAACTGCAGATCAGGTGACGAACTTTGAAGTTAAAGTAAGCATACTGCCCGAATCATATAGCGACCTCCAGCAGGAGAGTTCCATTCCGTTCCGTCCGGGAATGAGCGCATCCGTTGCAATAAATACCCATACAAGCTATAACGCGCTCACAGTTCCATTGCAATCAATCACCACCCGAAGCGGTCTTTTAGACACATTGGACCCAACTCAGGTATATGAGCAGATATTCACCTACAACAAAGAGCTGCAGCAAGTGGAGGTTGCAATTGTAAAAAGCGGCATACAGGATATGCAGAACATAGAGATTATTGAGGGTCTTCCCGACAGCGTAGAAGTTGTTACAGGACCATACAATGCCATAAGCCGTACTCTTTCGGACGGCTCAAAAGTTAAAGCAAAAAGAGAGAATGAGTAATATAATTCTACTGATAGAGACAGCTACCGAATCATGCTCTGTAGCACTCGCAGACGACAAAAAAATCATAGCAGAAAAATATATAAACGAGCCCAAGGCTCATGCCACGTTATTGGCAAAATATATAAAAGAGATTCTGCAAGAAAACAATATGACACTTGCAGATTGCAGTGCGGTTGCAGTTAGTGAAGGGCCCGGTTCATATACCGGATTGAGAGTTGGTGTTTCATGTGCAAAGGGGCTCTGTTATGGAGCAGAAAAGCCTCTTGTTGCAGTTGGCACACTTGCAGCAATAGCCCAATGCGCTCTTGACAATGATATTATAATCCAAGAGATTGAGAATAAAAGGAAAAACTGTGAAGAGAAAATGCCTCTGCTTATTGTTCCTATGATTGATGCACGAAGGATGGAGGTATACACCTCAATTTTTGACGAGAAGGGTGTAGAGCTTACAGCCACAAATGCAAAAATTCTCAATGAGGAGAGTTTCAAGGAGGAACTTGACTCGGCAATAGTTCTCTTTACAGGAAATGGCGCGCTAAAATTCAAGCCCCTGATAAACCACCCGAATGCCATTTTTGCCGAACAGCTGCCCCACGCTACAGGAATGAGAATTATTGCAGATGATCTTTACAATAAAAAAGAGTTCAAAGATTGTGCATACTTTGAACCCTTCTATCTTAAAGATTTTGTAGCCGGAAAACCAAAAAAACTGCTCTGATTGAGCAGTTTTTTTTGCTTTCCCTTATATGTAATGTACTAGTAAGACAATTTTGCCAACTCTCTCTCCAACTCTCTCTTGTCAAAGATATTTTTTGCCACAATATTTCCAGCTTTATCAAAAACAAACATTGTAGGCAACTGGGTAACAGCATCTGTATTGAGAACGACAGAAGAAGTTCCAAGTCCGTCACAAACATTTATCCATGGAAGTTCCTGCTCCTTTACAACTGTAGCCCATTGGGTTTTGTCTATATCAGCACTAACCTGATATATCTCCAATCCCTTTGGATTATACTTCGCATAAAGCTCTTTCAACTCATGGTTATACATCTTCTGCTGATCCAAACTGCTTGTCCAGAACAATAGAATAAAAGGTTTTCCCAACAATTCAGACATTTTTCTTGTCTGTCCCTTAGTGTCAGGCAAAGCTATCTCCGGAAAAGCCTGCTCTCCGGCAATATTCATCTTGTTATTGAACTCAAAAGCCTTCTGGTAACGGTCAACCTCATCTTTCAATGAATTTACATACATTGAATGCGGATAAGCAACCTTCAATGAATCATACACCTTTTTGAAATATACGACATCGTTAACATCACCAAATAGTGTAAGCTCGCCATTGAACTTCTGATAAAGCAGAGCTATATTTGACAATGATGCAGGACTCTTCATCATTTGCGCCAATGCACCGCGTTTATATTTTACAAAAAATCTGCTTAACTCAACTTGAAGATCTGAAACCTTCTGCACATTACCTGCATCAACTGCATTTACCAGCTCAACTGAGAGTGAATCAAATTTGGCTGTTGCATCATAAATCATCTTTTCAACTTCGGCAAGTTTCACAGACTCTTCCGACCCCTTTATATCAAGGCCGTTACCAAGTGAATCAACCGAAACCTTCACCTTGTCGCCACCCTTAAGGAGTAGAGAAGCCACTCTTTTTTTATTGTACGACAAATAGTAGAAATCCGGATTCCCCTCCTTTACATCAACTTTACATTTTGCACGTCCCTGTGCATCCAATGCCAATGTATCCAGGGCATCAACTCTATTAACATATAATTTTGACAATACAATCTCTTTATTGCCTGCACCGGGAACCTGAACCTCTATTACGGCATTATCCTTTGATGCACATGATGCCAACAAACCGGCAGCAGCTGCAATTACAATAGTTTTTAATCTCATACTCAATATATTAGGTTCTAATTTTACAAAGTTTTGAATGCTTCCGCAATTTTTTCAGTTACCGCCACAAACTCCTCCTGCGACAACTGCAACTTCTCTTTTCTGAAATCGAGGTCCGCCTCAGATTGCAATGGCACAAGGTGGATATGTGCGTGAGGCACCTCCATACCCAAAACCGCTACTCCAACTCTCTTGCATGGAACAGCTTTATCAAGAGCTTTGGCCACTTTATGGGCAAATGCCCACAAACCGGCATAATCACTGCTCTCAAGATCAAATATATAATCAACCTCATTTTTAGGAATAACCAATGTATGACCCAAAGCCAATGGATTTATATCTAAAAATGCGTAGTAGTTTTCATCCTCTGCAACCTTGTACGAAGGAATCTCACCATTCACTATTCTTGTAAAAATAGAAGCCATAACCAATTAAATTGATATATCAATAATCTCAAAATTGATGATGCCGCTTGGAACCTGTACAGCTACAACATCACCCTTTTTCTTGCCAATCAGAGCCTTGCCTATAGGAGTGGCTGCAGCCAATTTTCCCTCCTTAATATTAGCCTCACTCTCTCCTACCAATGTATACTCTACTATTGCATTGGTTTTAAGATTTTTAATCTTAACCTTATTAAGAATCTGAACTTGATCTGTATTGATCTTTGATTCATCTATAATTCTTGCATTTGCTATAAGATCTTGCAATTGAGATATTTTCAACTCACACAAGCCCTGAGCCTCACGTGCAGCATCATACTCTGCATTCTCAGACAAATCTCCTTTGTCTCTGGCCTCCGCAATCTGCTTTGAGATTGACGGCCTCTCTACTGAAACAAGTTGTGCCAATTCAGCCTTCAACTTCTCCAATCCTTCTGCTGTTAAATAATGTATTTTAGACATAACATATAAAATTAAAAAGAATCCCGATTCTGTCGGGACCCTTTGTTGCAAAGATAGTAATTATTATTCAAATCTTACTCTTTGAATATATAATTTAATATCCCTCTTTTCCCCTCAACAGATTTAGTGTGGATACTTTGTCTTTTTCCAATTGCTCTTTCAACAATTGCAGGGATGTGAATTTCTGCTCATCCCTTATCTTCTCCACAAATTTGACAGTCAAATCAAGGCCATATATATCCTCATCAAAATCAAGTATATAAGTCTCTATACTCCTCTCATTGCTATCTGCCACCGTAGGTCTTGTGCCAATATTGCACATTCCCATGTAGCTCTTTCCAAACACCTCAACCCAAACGGCATACACACCATTTCCAGGCACTGCCTTCAACGGATTGTACAACTTCATATTGGCGGTTGGGAAACCGATTGTTCTGCCAAGCCTTTGACCCGATACCACAACTCCATTCAACTGGTAGTTATAACCCAGAAAGGCATTGGCCGAAGTTACATTTCCGCCATTAAGCAAGTTTCTTATCCTTGTTGAACTTATAATATTGTTGTCTATAAGGAACTCTTCTACTCTCACCACATTTATACCCAAAGAACGGGCAGTCTCTATCATCTCCTGTTGCGACTGGTTTACATTGTTGCCCAATCTGTGGTCATAACCTACAATCAACGTAGTTACATTGTATTTCTGCTTGAGGTAACCGTTTAAAAATTCACTTGTCGACAAACGGCTGAATTCGCGGGAAAAAGGGATGGTGATAAACTCATCCACCCCAAGATCCTTTATAAGTCTCTCTTTTTCATCCAACGAATTCAATAGTCTGAGATTACAGGCATCCTGTTGCAGCACATTGCGGGGATGAGGCCAGAATGTGATTACTGCACTCTTTTTGCCCTCATCCGCTGCAACTCTGCATAACTCAGACAATACTTTTTGGTGACCCTTATGGACACCATCAAAAAATCCGGTAGCTGCTACAACCATTTTACCAATTCAAAATCCTGTCTGTGTGGTAGCAAATCGTGTTTTGCATACATTCTGGCTGCAACCTGGAAAGCACCTGTCTTGTCTGGAACAATCTTGCAAACATATGTTGCAACACCATTTTCACACTCTTTTAATGTATATGGGAATACCTCTTTAATACGAAGTCTGCCCTTCTTGTTATACTCAGCAAGCAAAATCTCAATTCCAAGATCTTGAGGATTAACATCATTTCCTAAAGCAACAGTAAGTGTAGCCTCATAATCATTGCCCAATGTCAATGCACCAGAAACATTACTTATAGTAGAATTGTTCAAAACCTCAATCTTAGACCACTCCCTGCGCATTTTTCTCTTCCACTGAGAAATTGCTCTTGCCATAGCATAATCGCTCTCAATCATCTTGTTATAGCGTTCAGCCATAGGAGTATAGAACTTGCGGAAGTAATCTGACATCATTCTGTTTGTGGTAAAGTCACAAGCAACCTCAGCTACGCAGTTCTTGATAGTCTCAATCCATACACTTGAAATGCCTTTTGAGTTTTTGTCATAATATTTTGGAGCAATATCACTCTCAAATATGTTGTAGATTGTAGCTGCATCCAACTCATCCTGGAAGTTCTGGTCATCGTATGTACGCTCCATCTGAAGAGCCCAACCTGCGCCCTCTTTATAACCTTCAACCCACCATCCGTCAAGAACTGAGAAGTGCATTACACCATTCATAACTGCTTTCTCACCACTGGTACCTGAAGCCTCAAGAGGTCTTGTAGGGTTATTCATCCAGATATCCACACCTTGCACAAGATATTTTGCCAATGTAATGTCGTAGTTAGGCACAAATACAATCTTGCCTATGAACTGAGGCATTTTTGAAATCTCAACAATTCTCTTGATAAGATCCTGTCCGGCTTTGTCTGCAGGGTGTGCCTTACCTGCAAAGATGAACTGCATTGGACGCTCCGGATTGTTGATTATAGTATCCAAAGTATCCAAATCCCTGAACAACAGATGGGCACGTTTATATGTGGCAAAACGTCTTGCAAAACCAATTGTAAGAATATCATCACGTAGAGTATTCTTTATCTCAACAATATGGTGTGGAGAGTAGTGATTTGCAATTGAGGTATCCGACAGACACTCTTTAACCTTATTGATAAGTTTTGTTTTTAGTGCGCATCTGATTTTCCATATCTCCTCATTGCTTACCTTACGTATTCCGCCAAAACAGCTTCTGTCGTAGTGGTGGCTCGCAAATGCCTCGCCAAAGACTTTAGCATGAACCTCTTTCCACTCAGGAGCTGTCCATGTAGGGTAGTGAACACCATTTGTAACATAATTCACATGCAACTCTTCAGGAAGATAACCAGGCCATAGATATGAAAGAATATCCTGGCTCACCTTTCCATGCAGCCAGCTCACACCATTAACCTCCTGCGACAAGTTTGCGGCAAGGTTACTCATTGAGAATTTCTCATCCTGATTATATGGATCAACCATACCCAAAGACATTAGGGTATTCCAGTCAATTTTCAATTTGTCGGTAAAGTGGCCAATATATTTGCCCAACATATCGGTACTGAATGCATCGTGTCCTGCAGGCACCGGAGTATGGGTTGTAAACAATGAAGATGAGCGAACGATCTCAAGAGCCTCTGTAAATGAAAGACCCTTATCCTGCACATACTCTCTCAATCTCTCCAAGCCAATAAATGCAGCATGACCCTCATTGCAATGGTAAATCTCTGAATGGATACCCATTGTACGCAAAGCTCTGATACCGCCAATACCCAAAAGCAGCTCCTGTTTCAATCTGTTTTCCCAATCGCCGCCATACAATTGATAGGTAATTCCTCTATCCTCATAGATATTCTCTTCAATATCTGTATCCAACAGATACAAAGTAATTCTACCTACCTCAACTTTCCATATTCTCGCATACAGGGTTCTTCCAGGGAATGCAATTGTAATTGTAAGCCAGTTACCCTTTTCATCCATTACAGGTGTTGCCGGTGTCTTTGAGAAATCCTGAGGATCGTAATTGGCAACCTGATCACCTTGTGCCGAGAGTTTTTGTGTAAAGTAACCATGTTTGTACAAGAAACCTACAGCGGTCATCTTTACATTCATATCACTCGCCTCTTTCAAATAGTCTCCTGCAAGAATACCCAAACCACCAGAATAGATCTTAAGTGATGTGTCAAGACCATACTCCATACAGAAATATGAGATATTAGGTCCTTTAGCCTCTTTCTTGTGAGACATATACTCTTCAAACTCTGCGTAAACCTCATCAAGTTTACCAATAAAGTTCTTATCTTTAGCAAGTTGGTTATACCTGTTCAAGTCAATCATATCCAACATTGCAATAGGATTGCCGTTCGACAGTGTCCAAAGCTCAGGATCTGCCATCTTGAACAACTCAATGGCACTCTGATTCCAACACCACCATAGATTTTTTGACAATATATCCAAATTCTCCAATCTTTCCGGAAGCTTCTTATTAATTAGCATGTTACGCCAAGTTGGATTATTAACTCTAAACTTGGTGTAACTCTGTATCACCTCCTCCTTGTACTCCGAAAATTCTCCGTTCATTTATTCTTCTCTTTTAAATTAATTAATATTGTTTTATCGAATCTTTTCTATCTATATATAAAACCTTTAAAATCTGTCCTGGCCTCAAAAGGTCAAGACAGATTTTAAAAATTATAGTTTAAAGTCTACTTATTTTGTACTTTTTTTCTTGGCAACAAGCTTCTCAACCCTCAATTGGAAATCACTGAACGCATTCATATAGTTAATGAAAGCCTCATATGGAGTATCGTATGGGTTAAAGTATTTGTGAACTGCACCATCTGAGAAGAATTTTGTACACATATAGTAGAAATGGTCGCTCTCCTGCAATTTTCTGTAATCTGCAATGATTGACTCATCTTTTGTGGACATAACCTGCTTCTCAATTGAGTACAATTTCTGGAATGCCTCATTCTGCAACTCATTACCAATCCAGGCACTTGTATCACGCTCCTCATCTGCCCACGAAATTGCAAATGGCACATGCAAAGGTGCTACAGGCTGATGAACTTTGGCAACCTCCGACGGTGTACGGAACTTCAAATTTGTATTTGAAAGTACAG
>JAFZFL010000049.1 GCA_017555925.1 Bacteroidales bacterium
ACCGTTTGACAGAATTACATTATACTCATTGTGAAGGAGATTTATAGATTTTACCTCTGTTTTTAGAAAATATTTTACACCGTTGATTTTCTCAATAAGCTGGTCAAGAAGCTCTTTGGCCGGAATGCCTTGCGGAAAGAGTCTGTCCCATTTTGCAAGATGGCCACCCAAATTGGGCTCTTTCTCAACAAGTATCACGTTGTAACCCATCTTGTGGAGTTGGGCCGAAGCTTCGAGTCCGCAGGGGCCGCCTCCTATAACTATTATATTGTTGTTCATTTTATGATAATGCTTTATGCAGTTAATTATTGCTGGTTATTTGGTTGTAAAAGAGTTTGTTTCCTACAATCCGGGGCATGACGGCAACTCCGGTCTGCCAAGATCTTTTCCATTCAATCCCTGATATTTCTTTGTAGGGTCATAAGGAATACCCATTTTGTCAAGTAGCGGCTCAACACTTACCTGATGAACCTGAAGTCCCAGATCCCAAGGGTCGTAACCAAGCACAAGGCCGGCAACCTCCTCATATGTGAATACCGGAATACCGTGTCCGTCCTGTCCATAAGTCTTGCCCTCCATCTCAGAAATTACATATTGCCATCTGTCGAGAAAATATGGACATCCCGGACAATTGGTAATTATCATATCGGGTTTGAATGGTTCCATAGATTCAAACTTTTTATGGGTATTTGAGAGTGAGTATCCTCTGTTGCTCTGTATCAGGTACTGACGGAAACCAAATCCGCAGCAGTGGCGACGTTCGGGGTAATCTATAACCTCTCCGCCCCAGGCCTCAATCATTCCTGCAAGAACATAAGGATATTCTGCTCCTCCAAAACCCTTTGAAGGGAACATCTTTGCGTAGTGGCAACCAATATGTTCCACAACACGCAACGGCTCGCCTGTTTTTCTGTTTATAAGCTTGTATTTGGCCTGCTGTGCTATCTGGTTTCTGAATTTATAGATTATATCACTTGCGTGGGCAAGGTACTTTGGCTTTGCAAATTCAAGTTTGCAGCTCTCCCAAAGTTTCTCCCTTATCTTTGCCTCCAGTTCAGGAAACTCCCTCCAGGTCTCCAGTGTCTCGGTATATAAACCGAATGATGTGATGCATGAACAAACATAATTCTCATAGCCATATTTCTTCATCAGGGCAAACTGTCGGGCAATAATTGTCATGGCAGTCTCCTGCGGAATGGCATCTGAATGGTATGCAATACCTCCACAAGTGGTATGATGTTCAGACTCAAAGAAGTCTTTCTGCAACCTGTTGCGTGTAATGTCAAGAAAAGTCTGCTCAGATGCCGGAAAAAAACTCTGTCTGATGCAGCTTCTTACGTAAAAATAGTGGTCATCTGGAATCTCCTTCTGATAATCCGACCATATTTTCTGTTTTCCTTCGTATATCATATTCTATAATTCTCTTTTTGCAACTCCCTTGAGGGAGGGCTGATTATCTGTTGAGATGATCTGTATCACACTCAGTAAATACTTTCATAAAATACTCCTCTTCTGTAAGACCCATCTCCTCGGCCTTCTGCATTGAGTATTTGTTTATTGTGTTAATGCGTTCTGTTGCACCTGTAATGTCAAAAATGCGCTTCAGCTCATCCAGATCCTTTTGTGGGATTCTTCTGAGAGCGCCTGTTCCGTCGCCATCGAGATTGGCTCCCATTCTCTCATATATATCCTCAAGATGTTTCTCCTGCCACTCCCAAACCTTGCCTGCTTCGGGATGAAGCTCAGAGGCAAATGTCCTTGGGTAAACGCAATAGCCGTAGTTGAGAATATTGTTGCAAAGAGTCTTGGCAAGAGCATACTGCTGGCGTCCCTTCTCCGATTCGGCAAAGTATCCTAGCTCCATTGAGAGATTGCGAAGTGCCATAATTACAAGCCCAGGCGCATTTTTTCGCGGACACCTTGTTATGCAAGACATGCACTCTCCGCAATACCATATTGTCTCGCTTTTGAGGAGCTTCTCTATTTCTGCATCATCCTTGCTCTGTACAATATCTACTATCTGTCGGGGATCATATTTATAAAATTCAGCTGCCGGACAGATTGCTGTGCATGTACCACAATTTATACAGGCTTTAAGTCCCTCTTTAAGACGATAATCCTGTGTCAATTTATCATATAATTTTCCCATATGCACTATTTTTTTACATTTGGTGCCTTAATCTGTGCCAATTGTAACAGATTTATATCCTCATTCATGTTTCCGGCCATTTTTGCCAGAACCTTTATAAAAATATGTAGCTCATTTTCAGGAATATCCTTTATAATAAGATCTACAGCACTCATTGCAATATCTGTAACATGATCTTGAATCTCCTTGGCGTGGGGAGTGAGCTCAATAAGATTTTGCCTGCGGTCCATAGAGTTGGAAACCCTCTTTACAAGATTTTTCTTCTCCAGGCCATCAACAAGTTTGACAACAGAATTCTTGTCTTTAAGTATGGTATCTGCAATCTGTTGTTGGGACATGCTCCCTCTGCCCCAAAGAGTATCCATAACAAGAAACTGCTCAGGCGTAATATTGTAGCCCTCATCCTGGAAGAATGCTGAAATATACTGCTTGAAGCGGTTATGCACCAGATTCAGGAATACGCCCACTTGTTTGTTCAGTATCATATATTTTGAAATTAAATTTATTATTGTAAAAGATTGTATAGTAAAACCTTTTACCAACCTGCAAAAGTAGTGCAATAAATCTATAAATCAAAATAACAATTTTGTAATTGCTTATCTCCAAATATATAGGGGTGTATTATTATATTCCATCAAATTATTTGTTTCTATGATAAAAAAATTAGCTAACTTCGCAAGGCATATACTGCGCAAACAGTAAAGTGCTTAAGATTGTATTAACAAAAGATGGGTATGAAAGAGCAAAAGATATGTCTCGTTCATACCGCGAAGCGCACCCGTAAGTGAACGAAAATAATATTCATAACCAAATAGAACAGGAGTTGGAGCCAACTCAGCAACAAAACCAATGGTTCGCAGCAAGAACCCGGAAAGGGCAGGAACTTGCCATTAGAGATGCGCTTCATAAATTGGGTATTGAGTGTTTTCTTCCAACCAGAATAGAGACGCGCCAACTTAAATACAGAAAGAAAAGTGTAGAAATTCCGCTTGTCCGTAACCTCATTTTTATTCATGCCACCAAACAGCAGGCATGTGATGTTCCAAACCTTTATGGGATTAAGCTGTTCTACATCATAAGTGTTGAAACCAAAAAGATGCTTGTTGTTCCCGACAAACAGATGCTTGACTTTATCTCCCTTACCAATTTGTCGCAGGAGGAGGTCTCAATATCTGAAGAGCAACATTTTGCCGTAGGAACAAAAGTACAGATAACAAAAGGCAAACTTGCCGGTATAGAAGGAACACTTACAACTCTGCAGAACAATACGTATGTAACATTATGCCTCAAAGGCATACTGACTGCAAATGTAAAAGTTCCAAAGAGCTATTTGAAAATACTTGAATAGACACCAAAAATGAAGACCATATTGATAACGGGAGGCGCGGGATTTATTGGCTCCAATCTGGTAAAGGCTTTATACAAACGCAATCCTAAAGTGAATATAGTGGCCGTTGATAATATGAATGACTACTATGATCCGCGTTTGAAAGAGGAGAGACTTAAGCAGTTGGAGCAATATGAAGGCTTTACTTTCATTAAAGGAAGTATTGCCGACAGAGTTTTGGTTGATAAAGTATTTGCAGAGTACAAACCATCTTTAGTTGTAAATCTTGCTGCACAGGCAGGAGTAAGATACAGCATAACCAATCCTGATGCATATATAGAATCAAACCTGATAGGTTTCTATAATATTTTGGAAGCCTGCAGACATTCATACGAACAATATGAAGGAGGGGTGCAGCATCTTGTTTATGCAAGTTCAAGTTCTGTATACGGTACAAACAAAAAAATACCATACTCAACAGATGATAAAGTGGATAACCCAATTTCCCTTTATGCCGCAACTAAAAAGAGTAATGAACTCATGGCCCATTGCTACAGCAAATTATACAATATTCCATCTACAGGTTTGAGATTCTTTACAGTATATGGCCCCGCAGGCCGGCCAGATATGGCCTATTTTGGATTTACCGACAAATTGGTAAAAGGAGAGAAGATACAAATATTCAACTATGGCAACTGCAAACGCGATTTTACATACATAGATGATATAGTAGAAGGGGTAATGCGTGTAATGGATAAAGCGCCAGCCAAGGCAGTAGGAGAGGATGGATTACCCGTACCTCCTTATGCAGTATACAACATAGGTAATAACCGGCCCGAAAATCTGCTTGATTTTGTAAATATTCTTCAGGAGGAGTTGATAAGGGCGGGTGTCTTACCTCAAGATTATAATTTTGAAGCTCATAAAGAACTTGTTCCAATGCAACCGGGTGATGTTCCTGTAACATACGCCGACACTTCTGCTCTTGAACGGGACTTTGGCTTTAAACCCTCCACTCCGCTCAGAGAGGGATTAAGGGCATTTGCACAATGGTATAAGGGGTATTATTTGGAACAGAGATAAATTTTAAGAATAGAATAGACAAATGATAAACAAGCTTATTAACCGGATTAACTGCTATGCAAGCAAGTATATGAATACACGCATTGTATTCATGTTTGATATGTTAATGTCGTTGATGGCATCTGTTACTGCCATCCTGTTAGTGAAATTGTTCATCTCAATTGATATGATGGACTCAAAGCAGGCAATGGTCTGGTCAGGCTCATCGCTTGTAGTTTCATTCCTGCTTATACTATTATTCAAGACCTACAGGATTATTATACGTCATATGTCATTAAGGGAACTCGCCCAATTCGGAGTACTTGCATTGGCCAAGACTTTAATATTGGGAGGTATATATTTTGGGGCATTTGGCATATCCAAAGAGTTATATATTCTGGTAGTATGTGATTTTTTCTTGACATTTGGCCTCTTTTTCGTTATGCGTGTACTTATGCTTTCCGGCTATGACTATATAAAAGGAAAGATGGAGGAGAGAAAAAAGTGTCAGAATATTCTGATTTATGGAATAGGTATAAAGTCTGTATCTTTAATTCAGCGTCTGAGCAAATCTTCTCACTATAATGTTGTAGGTTTTGTCCAGTATGGAAAAAGCAGTGTGATACACGTTATTTCAGGCATAAAAGTATTTTATATTGCATCAGAGGGCGAGTTCAACAGAGTTGTTGGCGAAATTAGTGCAGATGCAATCCTTTTTGCAACAGAAGAAGATGCCCGTACAGAGAGGGAGCGTATGATAAAATATGCATCAGCAAAGGGTATGAAGATGCTCTTTGCACCTCCAATTGATGAGATGGTAGATGGTAAGCCAGCACATAATTTAAGGAATGTAGAGATTGAAGATTTGCTTATGCGTTCAGAAATCAAGATCTCTATGGAAAAAATAATAGCAAACTTCAAGGACAAGACTGTGCTGGTTACTGGAGCAGCCGGATCAATCGGTTCAGAACTCTGCAGACAACTTGCAACATTTGGTATAAAGGAACTTGTACTGTACGATAATGCAGAGACTCCAATGCATAGTCTTCGTCTCGAACTTGAAGAAAAGTATCCTAAACTCCGTTTTATTCCTGTAATTGGAGATGTGCGCCTTCTTGCCAGACTCGACTATGCTTTCCGTAAATGGAGGCCTCAGATAGTCTTTCATGCAGCTGCTTACAAGCATGTGCCGTTGATGGAAGAGAATCCTTGCGAAGCGGTGTTGGTTAATGTGGCCGGTTCACGTAATGTGGCAGACAAATGTATTGAGTATGATGTTGAAAAAATGGTTATGGTGTCAACTGACAAAGCTGTTAATCCAACAAACATCATGGGGTGCACAAAACGTCTGGCAGAGATTTATGTACAATCAATGGGTCTTGCTATGGAGCAGGGCAGGAAGGAGGGTAAAACCAAATTTGTTACAACCCGCTTTGGAAATGTTCTTGGCTCTAACGGTTCTGTCATTCCAAGATTCCGTGAGCAGATTGCAAAAGGTGGTCCGGTAACAGTAACGCATCCTGATATTACCCGTTTCTTTATGACTATACCGGAGGCCTGCAGATTGGTAATGGAGGCCGCAACAATGTCAACAGGCAACCAGATATTTGTATTTGATATGGGCGAGTCTGTAAAGATTGATGATCTGGCAAGGCGTATGATTCAGTTGGCCGGATTTATCCCAGGTGAAGATATAAAAATTGAATACAGCGGCTTGAGACCCGGTGAAAAACTATACGAAGAGGTGCTTTCAAACAATGAAAATACCATTCCAACGGAGCATAGCCGTATTCGTATAGCAAAGGTTAGAGAGTATGATTATTGGGAGGCCTTAAAGGCTGTTGAAGAGTTGGAAGATCTTTCGCGTAAGGTAGTGATTAAAGAAATGGTGAAACTGATGAAACAGATTGTACCTGAGTTCATAAGCAAAAACTCAAGGTTTGAGGTGTTTGATAAGCCTCTGGACTGCAATCAGAAATAGGGTAGCGAGTTGTA
>JAFZFL010000050.1 GCA_017555925.1 Bacteroidales bacterium
CTCTACAGAGACAATATGCACCTCTGTAGTTTCGGGCAGCAGTTTGAGGTTGAGTTTTATGTCTGCCATAGGGGAGACCTTGGCCATAATCACTGGAGTCTGGCTGAAGAGTTGCCCTTTAAGTTCAATCAGGTTGGGCTCATAATCCTGTAGCGATATCACTTTGCTCGACTTGTCGCTCTTGCTTCTTCTGGCCGGGTCTATGAATATGAAATCGTATGGCGCTTGCGGCAATTGAGTGATATTGTCATGGCCAATTTCAATGTTGTGAACCGATATATTATAGGCTCCCAATTTGTTGAAGTTATGCTTTGCCGCTTCGCAAAGTCCGGCATTGCGCTCAAAATAATGGAAGTTGATTTGCGAACCGTTATCATTTTCAGAAAGGCTTTCACAATCATTGTGGCTTCCTCCACATACCTGAGACAGGAACCATGAATCTACACCCATTCCTCCGGTAAGGTCTGCTCCTGAAATCTCTCTTGAAGCATCCTCTCTCTTGTAATTTGCAACAATTTCCTGCATTACCTCCCTCTTGTACCCGCCTGTAGCCTCGGAACTGCACTGTTCGGCAGAGAGTGGAAATGGATATACAAGAGCAGGGTTTGAATGCCAGAGGTGAAGCTTTGAGACAATTTTCTGTCGGGATTCAATACAGTTTACACACAATTTTACATTTACCTGAGGGTATTTTGATGCCCCAAGCAGCAATTTTGCAGTATCTGCATTTTCATTCTCCAAAATGAATTCTATATCTTTTTCCGACAGCATATTGTTTTATCTGTTGTTTGTAATAAGTTTTTTCGTGGTTTTGTCAAATCTGATAAGGAAGAGTATGCTGGCGCATATAAGTCCAAACAGCAGACCGAGCCATACACCCAATGGACCGATATTTAGTGTGTGCCCGAAGAGGTATCCGCTTGGCAGGCATATAAAGTAGTACGATAGGGTTGAGAAGAGCAGAGGGATTTTTACATCCATCATTGCCCTTAATGCTGCAAGACCTGTAAGTTGCAGAGCATCAAATATCTGGTAAACTGCGCAAACAATCAATAGTGAGGCGGCTATCTCTATTACTTGTGGGTCTGTTGTGAACATATAAGGTATTACATTCCTGAAGAGGATAAATATAAGACCGGCTGAGCCCATAAAAAGGATGGAGAGATGCATTGCTGCAAAACCTGCTTTTCTTGTTGCAGTAAAATCTTTTTCTCCAAGCTGATGTGATACACGTATAGTTGTTGCCGCTCCAATGCCTTGTGCCATCATAAAAGAGAAAGTACTCATTGTCATGGCAATCTGGTGGCCTGCCAATGCAATTTTTCCAAACCATCCCACCATAATTCCGCTCAGGCTGAATGCAGTAACTTCAATAAGCCCCTGTATGGCAATAGGCGTTGATGTGCCCAAAAGTTCCTTTATTTTTTTCTTGTCGATGAAATTCTTTTCAAGCAGGGATGTGAAACGTTTGTACTCCTTTATAGTGAATATTGCCACAATAAATGCAGCGAGCATTACTATTCTTGAAATTAAGGTTGCCAATGCAGCTCCAGAGACTCCCATTTGTGGCATTCCGCATTTTCCAAATATAAGAAGCCAGTTTAGAATGATATTTATTATGTTTGAGCCAATTGTTATATACATTGCATATTTTGTAATGCCAATTCCCTCGGAAAAGTTCCTTATTGTAAAGAATATCATGAATGGCAGTACAGAGACAACCATAATCTTGAAGTAGGACCTTGCATACTCAAGAATATCGGGATCTTGCCCCATATACTCCATAAATGGCATTATAAGTGCCATTATTGTCATTACGCATATACTCAATATAAGATTGAGAACAAGGGCATTCTGGAAATATTTGGTAACCTCCTTATAGTTGCCGCTTCCAAAGTTCTGTCCTGCATACGGGGTAAGACCCTGAGTAAAACAGATGCAGAAGGCCATTCCAATTACAAAAATTGTATTGGCAAAAGAGACTCCTGCAAATTGTGTAGTACCCAGATGTCCCACCATAATGTTGTCTGCCATCTGAACAACCATCTGTCCGGCCTGTGTTATCATTACAGGTACGGCAAGATTGATATTACGTCTGTAAAAAGGTAAATATTCTTTGAAGTTGAACATTAAAATCTTACTTTTATGTAGATTATCAATATAGGTTGCAAAGATATTATTTTTGCCGACAATATATTAACTTTACAATTTGTCAACCCAGATAAATATTTGTTATGAAATTCAAATCAATCACGCCAATTTGCTGCCTTTTAATTCTCTTTTGTGCCGCGCAAAACTCTCTTTTTGCACAAAATAAAGCTGAAGCCATTGATGTTGCCGGAGCTCTTGAGAACAATGATGTAGTGAATATGACAGAATATTTCTCTTCGATTGATTATATTCCTTTGGGCGAAGGAGAAGTATGGGTACCCGAAGCTACAAGCTGTAATATATTTTATGCCGACAAAGAGAATTTCTATCTTACATTTGGTGAACGCAAGAATAGAGGGTGTTTTAAATTTACCGGAGAGGGTAAATATGTAACTTCATTTGTTGAAAAGGGTACCTGGACCCACGAATTCATAAATGTTTCAGACATTACAGCGTGCAAGGAGAATGGCAATATTGCGTTATGTGATAATAATAAGATAGTTATCTTCAGTTCTGATGGAAAATGGATTACCACACTTTTTGTATATCATATTCTTGGAGAGGCTGGCTGTGTAAGAGATATCTATTTTGAAGGGCCAAACAGAGTACGCTTTCTGTGGTATCAGGAGAGTTTGAACAGAGTATCAGTAATCTGTATGGATTTGAAAGGTAATCTTCTTCATAGGAAA
>JAFZFL010000051.1 GCA_017555925.1 Bacteroidales bacterium
ACGCTGCTGATTTTCACGATTTTACCATTATCAATTATGATATGGATAGTTTGATATTGGTTATCTCCAAGAATAAGAGGTTCAAACACCATACATTTATTTCTATCCAACATTGTAAATACCATATCCAAGTGGATGAACGACTCGGGGGTATGAGGAAGCTGCTGAACAATAATATGACGGCGACCCTGAGGAGCAATTGCACTCAATCTCGATGCAAGGAAGTCAATACCCTGCGAGCTGGTTCTGATACCATTACCGATAAGAAGTACATCTTCACGGGCAATAAGGATATCACCACCTTCCATAAACAAATTAGGATTGAGTGGAGAGTGGTCATACGCATCAATGATACCACAAGCAAACTCACCGCTACCTTTATAAATAGCCTGCATAATAAGGGACTCTCTCATTCTCACCTTATTGGCCATTTTACAAATCAAAGCGTGATTACCGATGGTAACGGCAGCATCCCTTGTAAAATAGAAATTGTACAAGGGGAACAAAGCATAATAATCTTCATTCAAAAACGAAGTAAGGGTATTGATGCGGGCTGGCAAACCTTCGATAAGAGCCTTAGCCAATCTGACAGAACTCATCTCCATCAGAGTCTCATAATACTCCATAACATTCTCTGTCACACAGATTTTCTTCACAAGTTCCTCTCTCTCAACAGGATTTTCGAGAACTTTAACCAACAAATCTGTAACAGTATAAACATTCGCAATTTTGGACAATACCCCACTCAATTGTTTATACTCCTCCTGAGCAATTGAAAGGTTTAGAATATCACTGTACAATGCTCTTTGAGCCATCTTAGGTGTCATATTTTCAACCTCAGCTCCTGGAGTATGCAACAGCACTGCATTAAGTTGTCCTATCTCAGACTGAATGTCTATCTGTAGTGGTTTTCTTTCCATATATTTTATTTTATAATTTACATAAACTTGGATTTCTCATTGGCAGCCAAATCGGCCATCACCTCTTTAAATTTCCCCTCGGTACGTGGACAAATCATCAGAACATCTTCGGTATTGACCACCATATAATTGTCCAAACCCTTGACTACCATTAACTTTTCATTCTCTGTCGAGAAAAGGATGCTATTCGTGGTAGTGTCAATAATCTTTTCGGAGACTCTGACATAATTATTCTCAGAATCCTTCTCTGCAAGGAGATACAATGCTCCCCAAGTACCAAGGTCAGTCCAACCGAAGGAGACCTGAAAAACAATCACATTAGTCGCTTTCTCCATCACACCATAGTCTATAGATATGCTTGGACAACCGGCGTACAAATTATCTATAAAAGACTGTTCCTCAGAGGTATAATAATACTTATAACCCTCTTTGAATGGGAGGTAAACCTCCGGAAGATACTCTTCCAATGCACTGCAAATGGCATCTGCACTCCAACTGAAAATACCCGAGTTCCACAAAAACTCCCCGCTGTCAATAAAGACTTGAGCCAACTCCTTATCGGGTTTTTCGGTAAAAGTCTTAACCTGATAAGCAACAATGCCATCAATGTTATATTGCGACGCCATATTGCTCTGAATATAACCATATCCCGTCTCAGGGCGGGTAGGATCAATTCCCAATGTAAACAATTCATCCCTTCCCACAGCATAATTCAAAGCACTCAAAATAGTATTTACAAAGAGCTGTTCATTGAAGATTATATGATCTGATGGGGCAACAACCATTGTCGCCTGAGGATTCCTCGCCTTGATTTTTGTAGCAGCATATGCAATACAAGGGGCTGTATTCCTCTTGTAAGGTTCCAACAAAATATTCTCCTTAGGAAGCTCTGGAAGCTGTTCACATACAAGGTCCTTGTAATTTTCAGCAGTAACTACCAATATATTCTCTTGTGGTACTATTTGGGTAAAGCGGTCATAAGTGAGCTGAAGGAATGTCCTTCCCACACCCAAAATATCCAGGAATTGCTTTGGCTTATGATTTCGGCTTACCGGCCAGAAACGGCTTCCTACACCGCCGGCCATAATAACACAATAAAAATTCTTATTCATAGTACTAATCATTATCTAAAAGGGATAAAGGCATTTTCATAAAACTCGACAGAACAACTTCCATCTTCCATAAAGAGCACAGAGACGATATCAAAAATCACATCTGAATCAATCCGCGAAGCCAAAACAAAATTATTGGCTGCGTTTATCAAATTCCTCCGCTTCCTGCTGCCGACACTCTCCAACGGGTCAACCACTGCCGGAAAAGTTCTGGAGCGCACCTCCACAATGTGGATACACCCCTCTTTTTCCATAATCAGATCTATCTCCAGATGGTGATGCCTCCAATTTTTGTGCAGCAATCGGAACTCTCTCTGCAAAAGATATTCCAAAGCAATCTGCTCACCATTTCTCCCCTTTCTCAACCTATCTTCACCACTATCCATCCTTATCCTTTTAGAATAAAGGCAAAGATAATCAATTTATTTCTTTTTCGCCGCTACTGCAAGTAAAACTCCTAAAACAACCCCCAAGATTGCAGCAAACAACACTCTCAACTCAGAAGGTAGAAGGAATGTTATGGTATGAGCAGGATACCAGAACAATGGAATAGTCTTTTTGAAAACAAAACCCCACTGCACTTTCCAGTTCAAACCTGAAATGATTTCACCCATCTTAATCGGATGAACCAAAGCACTTACCGAGCCGCCATAACGGGCAATATGAGTATCGGTAATCTTGTGCAAAGTCATAAAGACAGGGGCAAAAATCGAGTTCATCGCCACTGAAACGGAGAGTGCAACAAGGACTTTCTCCCAGCACATCGCTCCATCCAACATAGTAGATGCACCCTGCAAACCCAAATATTCCAGGAAAATAGGTGTTCCTTTCGAGAAAATAATCATAGCCATATTGATTCCCATACCGAGGATACCCCAAACGACCATTCTGGGAATCATTCCAAAGCCTTTAGGCAAATACTCACCTGTGGAAATTCTCGAGCCCAGCATCTCACCCAAGGTTGCAAGAATGGCAAATTTGAAAAAGCTCATAATCATTCCGTGAGCAGCATTGAAAGCTTTATACCACTCATAAAC
>JAFZFL010000052.1 GCA_017555925.1 Bacteroidales bacterium
AGTAATTTTTGATACTCTGCTTGTTAAAAAAAGTGAGGAGAATATTCTCAATCACCTTGTATATGACGGTTATTACAACTCTTCGGTAAATGACTCAATTATTACCAGAAGAAAAAAGACCACTGTCCTCTATAAGGTAACTTTAGGCAAACAATTTACAATTGATTCCATTTCATATATTATTCCCGACAGTTCTATTGCTGCAACATACTTTGCAGATATATCAAATTCTTTGGTGAAGAGGGGTGATATTCTTAGTGAGAATCTTTTGGAGCAGGAGAGCCAACGTTCACAGGAGCTCTTCAGGAATAACGGTTACTATAACTTTACAAAAAATTTCTTTTTCTTTACGGCAGATACACTTCAAGGCAACAATTCTGCTTCGCTCGACATTACAATTGCAGATTATACCAGAAACGAGCAGCCCGATGAGGCCCGCGCCCACAAAAAATTCTATTTTGGCGATGTTTATGTAAATCCTGTAAGAAACCGTCAAAGCTATCAGATGAATTATAATATCTCCGACTCTATAGCATATTCACTATCCCAGAGGAGAGGAAACGCTATAATGCCGGCAGATACATCATTCTATAAAAACATATATATAATCCATCGTGGCAAACCTATAATCAGAAGGAGTGTAATTTCGCGTTTGAACAAGATTCAAACCGGAAGCCTCTATACCGAAGAGGCTGTGGCCACAACATACAGGAGATACTCAAATCTTGGCCCTTTCAGCAGTGTGAATGTACAGCTTGAGGAGGTTGATTCTTCAAGGGTAAAGACCAATATAGAGCTTACCGCATCTGCACTTCAGGGATATAAGGTTAACCTTGAAGCATCCACTAACTCTACAGGATTGCTGGGTGTTTCACCTACAATCTCATATTATCACAAAAATCTCTTTAGAGGTGGTGAATTGTTCTCTATAAGCATAATGGGTGATTTCCAGTTCAAATTCAACAGTAATGTGCGTTCAACAGAGTTTGGAGTCTCAACATCGCTTGCAATACCCAATTTCCTTCTGCTTCCCGACAGGATATTCAACTCCACCCTTATGCCAAAGACAGAGATTGCCCTCTCATATAATTTTCAGGAGAGACCCGAATATACAAGAAATATTATCTCTGCATCATACAGCTATACTTGGAACTCAAATAACAGGTTGTTTTTCAAATTGACACCTGTACAATTGAATATTGTAAAACTCTTCAACTTGAGTAATTCGTTTTATGAATCTCTTAAAGACCCATTCTTGAGAAATTCATATCAGGATCACTTCGATTTTGGATTGGGAGCCAATTTTTACTATACTACAGATGCTTCTGCAAATCCACAAAAGAGCTATTTCTATTTAAGATGGCAAAATGATATTGCAGGTAATCTGTTGAGTCTCTTCAATGGTCTGTTAAAAGAGAATGAGTATGGCGAAAGACTTATCTGGAACTCTCCATATTCCCAATACTATAAAGGAGAAGTTAGTGCTGTATATATCTGGAAGTTCGGTAAAGGAAACAAACAGGCATTGGCTTCGCGCCTTCTTGTTGGTGCAGGTTCAGGTTATGGCAACTCAATCTCATTGCCTTTTGAAAAACTCTTCTGGGCCGGTGGCGCATATAGTTTGAGGGCATGGCAGGCAAGAACTGTCGGACCCGGCTATATGCCGATTGATACAACATTCTCCATTCCTAACCAGACCGGAGATATAAGATTGGAGGCAAATGTCGAGTACAGATTCCCATTGTTCTGGTCATTTGATGGAGCACTGTTTGTAGATGCCGGAAATATCTGGACTCTGAAGAGAAACTATACCAAAGAGGGAAGCATATCTGATCCTGGTGGAGCTACGGCAGAGAACTATCAGGATGGTATATTTGAATTCAACTCATTCTACAAACATATTGCCGCTGACTGGGGTATAGGTTTGAGACTGAATCTGGGATTTGCTCTTTTGAGGCTCGATTGGGGTATAAAAATATATGACCCACCCACAAATATGTGGATGGGCCCGTCTGACTGGTTCAAAAAGGGGAACCATGGATTGCAGTTCGGAGTTGGATATCCGTTTTAGCACTATTCGAAGTATAACTCTCCAAAGTATTGAGGAGTGTGAAAATTTGGGCGTTCTGTTCCAATAGGGTTCCAGCTCAGATATTGTTTTTGAGGCATTTCGTCGCCACATTTGTAGAAGTTGGCTCTGATTGTACGTCCTTTAAGCGGCTCCATTTCACAAAGTGAATATAATTTTAGTGGAATTGCAACAGTTAATGTGTATTCAAAAGGGTTCTCTTCATTAACTTTAGTGCCGAATGGCTTGTTGCCGAGAGTTGAGTGTCTTCTTATTTGAGACAAAACCTCACCTGTAAATCTTGTCCTCTCTGTGCGTTGGGCTCCTCCTGCAAATGTTCCAATGCCTATACAATTCAATTCAAGGTTATAGTATGTGGGATCATTTTTGTGAGGAATACAGAAAAATTCAAGACACGACTCTTTATATGGTGCAGAGCCTGCATCCTCTCCATAAACGGCTTTAATGCATGATTCAACAACGTGATATTGCAGATATATCTCATCTTTTGAGTATGCGATTCTAAACTCAACTTGAGGATGATACTCATAGCCGCTCCAGTTCTCAATATCAATTTTGTTGAATGGTATATCCATCATATTGAACATTGAGTCTATCTGTTGGTAATCGGGAGTAGGGGTGTTGAATGTAAACTCTTTAACAATCAGTTTTTTTGAATTTTCCATAGTGTTTGGAGATATATGAGAAACCTCTTGGGCTTCTGCTGCAAATTGAAACGCCAAGAGGATTATTAATAAAATTCTTTTTATCATTATTTGTCTGTTAATCGAATTTATATCTTACGAATAACTCAATTGCCTGATATTCAGCCATGCCGAGTTTGTCGTATAGGACAGCAGTATTATGGTTTCTCTCTTCTGCACGTTGCCAGAACTCGCGTTTGTCTGAGCCTGGGAATAGAGGACGGTCCTTTTGTGACTGATGGCGGAAAATGGCTTCACGTTTGATTTCAACCTCTTCAGGACTTAACGGAACTGCCATCTCTGCATCTGCAACATCCCACTCCTGCCATGCTCCTCTATACATCCATAGACGGCAATCTTTGAACCACTCCTCATTTTTCAACTCTTCGCAAGCTATAATAATTGCCTGGAAACATACTCTATGTGTTCCATGAGGGTCTGAAAGATCGCCAGCAGCAAATATCTGATGAGGTTTTACTTTCTTAAGAAGATTCTTCACAATATCTATATCCTCACGGCCAAGAGGTTTTTTCTTTACTCCACCAGTCTCATAGAATGGCATCTCAAGGAAGTGGACTCTCTCTTCAGGTATATCAAGATAGCGGCATGCAGAGCGCGCCTCTCCACGTCTTATTGCTCCTTTAATCTCCCTTACATCCACTGAGTCGGCTTCGCCGGGGTGTTTCTTCTTAAGTTCCTCTACAACTCTATTATAAATTGATGATGCTTTTGTTGCATCAAAATCATAGATTTTGCTGCTTTCGCGTATAAAATCAAGATATCTTATAACATCATGGTCAAATACAGCAATATTGCCTGAAACCTGATAGGCTATATGCAATTCATGACCATGTTCAGATAGACGTGCTACGGTTCCACCCATTGAAATTACATCATCGTCGGGGTGAGGGCTGAATACTACAACACGTTTAGGGAACGGATATGCCCTTTCTGGTCTTGTAGAGTCATCTGCGTTTGGCTTTCCACCCGGCCAGCCAGATATTGTATGCTGCAAATCATTGAAAACCTTTATGTTAATCTGGCTTGCAGGTCCATGATTTGTTACAAGATCACTCATGCCGTTGTCGTTGTAGTCACGGTCTGTAAGTTTGAGGATTGGTTTGTCAAGTTTTTTACATAGCCAGAAGACAGATTTTCTGATAAGGTAGTCTGACCATTCACATTTGCCGGTTAGCCATGGAGTCTCGACTCTTGTAAGGTTTACAGATGCCGCTTCATCAACCATAACGTGTAAGTTGTTGTGGTTCTGAAGATATGAATATGGAACCTGATCAGTTATGTTACCCTCTACAAGTTTTTTTATAGCAGGAGCTTTTCCCTCTCCCCATGCAAGGTAGTATATGCATGCAGCCTCAAGAATCGTTTCGATTCCCATGGTAATTGCATGGTATGGAACATACTCAGTTCCAAAGAAATCACTCGCTGCAGAGACTCTTGATGTATAGTTTAATGTAATTTGTCGTGTTCTTGAGTTATATGGCGAGCCAGGCTCATTCATACCCATGCCCGATGTAACAAGTATATCTATTCCGCCAGCCTCTTCAATCTGTCTTTCATAATCCTGACAGTATGCATCCACATTCTCCATTTTACTGCTCTCTATGCAGTGGATATTCTCTTGAGGTATCTCTACATGGTCAAACAGATACTCTTTAAAAAAGCGGTAATGGCTTTGAAGTTCATTCTTGTCCAGAGGGTAATATTCATCAATCAGAAATATTACAATATTCTTGAAATCAAGCTCACCGTTCTCATAAGCCTTAACCATATCTTCATATAGCTGGATACAGGCAGATGATGCAGCCAAAGCAAGGACACATTTTTTACCCTCCGCCATTTTAGAATGGTTTGTTTTAATAATGGCATCCAAGATAATTCTTGAAGCCTCTTCCTGTTCCTTAAAAATGGTTACAGGTACTTTTTCATATCTTCTGCTAAAATCTTGTGTCAGACTCATAACTATTTTTGTCTCTTAAATTTATACTACTGCATAACAGCATTTCTTATTGGAATAAGTTTTTGAAGCAGTTCTTCCATTTTATCCAAAGGAAGCATATTGGCTCCGTCGGATTTGGCTTGGGAAGGATCGGGGTGTGTCTCCATAAACAGACCATCTGCTCCTACTGCGATAGCAGCCTTTGCCATTGTGGCTATAAGCTGTGGCAATCCTCCTGTAACTCCCGATGTCTGGTTAGGCTGTTGCAAACTGTGGGTTACGTCAAGCACTACAGGGTATCCGGTCTCCTGCATCTGTGGTATCCCCCTGTAGTCAATTATTAGGTCTGAATAGCCGAATTGTGTACCTCTGTCGGTGAGGATAATTTTATTATTGTAATGGGCTACCTTTTCCGCTGCAAATTTCATGGCGGCAGGGGAGAGGAACTGCCCTTTTTTGATGTTTACATATTTACCCGTTTTAGCTGCTGCCTCAAGAAGATCAGTCTGACGGCACAAAAATGCAGGTATCTGGAGAATATCAATATCATAAGATGCTGCCATAGCCGCTTCAGGCGCACTATGAATATCTGTGACAACAGGAAGATCAAATGTATTTCTTATATCTTGAAGAATCTTTAACCCCTCATGGTCACCAATTCCGGTAAAAGAGTCAAGTCTTGAACGGTTGGCTTTTCTGTATGAGGCTTTAAATACAAATGGAATCTGATATTTCTCTGTGAGCTGTTTAAGATATTCTGCAATGCGGAATGTTATATCCCTGCCTTCTACAACACATGGACCTGCAAGCAGAAAAAACATTCCGTTATTGTAATTCTTAATATTTGAAAGTTCCAAATTCATCATAAAACTTATGTTTGTTCTTTTAATGCGTAAAATTACAAACATTTTCATTATAAATACATATTTAGGCAGAGATTATTCTTTAATTTCTTTTACAGTTGGATTATGGCATGTGAGTCCTCCGTCAGCCACTATATTCTGACCAGTTATATAGCGTGCGTCGTCAGATGCAAGAAATGTTATAACTGCCGCAATATCAAATGCATAACCCAAATATGGAAGTGCATTGTACTTTAAGAAGAGATTCTGGGCAGATTCGCTCAAATTTGATGTTGCTGCAGATGTGAGTACAAGCCCTGGCGACACACTGTTGCATCTTATCTTATATTGGCCAAATTGAGTGGCCGTATATCTTGTAAGATTGATTACACCAGCCTTGCTGAGTCCATAAAGAGTGCCTCTGAAATCGCCCAAAAGACCTCCGATTGATGCCACATTTACAATAGTGCCTCCTCCCGAACTCTTCATTACAGGAATTGCAGCCCTTGTAGTATGAATCATACTCAACAGGTTAATGTGGAATACCTCATTAAAATAATTTGTGTCAAGCTCCTCAACATCCAAATCTTTGGAGAGGTCGCTTCCACCCACATTGTTTATCAGAATGTCAATACCTCCAAATACCTCTATGGCTCTGTCAACCGCTTTTAAGGCAGAGACCTCTTTGGCTGCATCATAACGAATTGCATCAACCTTATACTCATTATCCCTTAACGATTGGGCAAATTTTTGTGCCGCTTCAATATTGCAGTCTGCAATTATAACTTTTGCACCCTCTTTAACCAGACGCTCTACTGTTGCCCGTCCTATTCCTGCAGCACCTCCGGTAACCAGTGCTGTCTTATTTACAAATCTTTTCATTTTATTAAATATTTAATCCCGACAGAAAAGAGTTCTGTCGGGATTAAAACATTTATTATTTGAAATGGTTGCAAATATACTCCTTTAAAGGATCAGATTCAATAATTGTATTTTTTCCATTGGTGTGCAATACGAC
>JAFZFL010000053.1 GCA_017555925.1 Bacteroidales bacterium
GAACAGAATTGATATTCTTAACAGAATTACCTCTTTATATCTTCAAAAGAATATTGCAGTAGAGAGTTTTGTTTTAAGCCAGGAAGAGGATGGAGAAAGCAAATATCAGATTTGCGCAGAGACATCGTTGGAGGCTATTGAGAGAATAGTAAACCAAATGAGTAACATTATAGACATTAGAAGCGTAAGATACTCACTAACAGCATAAATATGCATTTATGCATAATACTCACAGATATGCATAAATACGTTATACATCAAAAAAGAAATATAAATTGTTAAACTACTAATATTATTTAAAAATTATGGCAACAATGAATTTTGGCGGTGTTGTTGAGAATGTAATGACCCGCGAAGAGTTCCCTTTGAAAAAAGCTCTTGAAGTACTTAAAGACGAAACAATTGCAATTATCGGCTACGGAGTACAAGGCCCCGGACAAGCTTTGAACCTTAAAGACAATGGATTTAACGTTATAGTTGGACAGAGAAAAGGTTCTAAAACTTGGGATAAAGCAGTTGCCGACGGATGGGTTCCAGGTGAGACCTTATTTGAAATTGAGGAGGCTTGCGAAAAAGCTACAATTATAGAGTACCTTCTTTCTGATGCAGGTCAAATTTCTGTATGGCCTACTGTTAAGAAACATCTTACAGCAGGTAAAGCTCTATACTTCTCACACGGCTTTGGCATTACCTATTCAGACAGAACAGGTATAGTTCCTCCTGCAGATGTAGATGTTATTCTTGTAGCACCTAAGGGTTCAGGTACTTCATTGAGAAGATTGTTCCTTGAGGGCAGAGGTCTGAACTCATCATACGCAATATATCAGGATGCAACAGGCAAGGCATTTGACAGAGTAATCGCTTTGGGTGTTGGTATAGGTAGCGGATATTTGTTTGAGACAACATTCAAGAAAGAGGTATATTCAGATTTGACTGGTGAGAGAGGTACACTTATGGGTGCTATCCAGGGTATCTTTGCTGCTCAATACCAAGTTCTTAGAGAGAATGGCCACACTCCTTCTGAGGCTTTCAATGAAACAGTTGAGGAGCTTTCACAAAGTTTGATGCCTCTAATTGCAGAGAACGGTATGGATTGGATGTATGCAAACTGTTCAACTACTGCTCAAAGAGGTGCTTTGGACTGGTGGAAGAAATTCAGAGATGCTTCTCTACCTGTATTCAAAGAGTTGTATGAGGAGGTTAAAACTGGTCGTGAGGCTCAAGTTTCTATTGACTCAAACAGCAAACCTGACTACAGAGTAAAACTTGAGGCAGAACTTAAAGAGATGAGAGAGAGCGAAATGTGGCAGACTGGCGAGGTAGTACGTTCTCTACGTCCTGAACGCAACAAATAAAAATTAGTATAATGGGCGTAAGCAGATATTTCCCCAAGTTGCAGGATATTTCCAATGCAAAGATTACTTTATCAGAGGTAGTAGCTCCTACCCCACTGATGCATAATATGCACTTGTCTGATGCTTATGATGCCAATATCTTTCTAAAGAGAGAAGATTTACAAATTGTACGCTCCTATAAAATCAGAGGAGCGTACAATAAAATAAAGAGCCTCTCAAAAGAGCAACTTGAGAATGGTATAGTGTGTGCCAGTGCTGGAAATCATGCACAGGGAGTGGCATTATCATGCAAACTGCTCAATATAAAAGGCACTATTTATATGCCGAGCACAACACCCAAACAGAAGATTGAGCAGGTGAAAATGTTTGGCAATGGCTGCATTGATATAGTACTTGTGGGAGATACTTTTGATGCATCCAATATTGAGGCAAAAGAGCATGCCCAAGTATCGGGTAAAACATTTATTCCTCCATTTGATGACCCTAAAATAATTGAGGGACAGGCTACCATAGGAATGGAGATCATCCAAGACAGCAAATGCAATCTTGACTATATTTTTGTACCTATTGGAGGTGGTGGCCTTGTTTCGGGTATAGGTTCCTATATAAAACAGATAAGTCCTTCTACAAAGATCATAGGTGTTGAACCTGCCGGTGCTGCCAGCATGAAAGCTTCAATAGAGAAGGGTGAAGTTGTTGAGCTTGAACAAATAGATAAATTTGTAGATGGTGCAGCTGTCAAAAGAGTTGGCAACTATACTTTTGATATATGTAAAGAGATACTTGATGATATAATTACAGTTCCGGAGGGTGCGGTATGTTCTACCATACTTGAGCTGTATAACAAGAATGCTATTGTTGTTGAACCGGCTGGAGCCATTTCGGTTACTGCACTAAGATTCTATGCCGATAGGATTAAAGGCAAAAACGTTGTCTGCATAATAAGCGGCAGCAACAACGATATAACCAGAATGGAGGAGATGAGAGAAAAATCTCTACTTTATGAGAGATTGAAACACTATTTCATCATAAGATTCCCCCAAAGGTCTGGAGCATTATTGGGTTTCATAAGGGATGTACTCGGACCTAACGATGACATAACCCACTTCTCTTACATAAAAAAGACCAACAAAGAGGCAGGTCCTGCTGTAATAGGTATTGAAGTGGCAACACCTCAAGATTATTGCAGTCTCATAAAGAGAATGGATGAACAGGGTATTGTTTATGAATACCTTAATGAAAAGAAAGATTTATTTGAATTTCTGATCTGAGAACAGGGAGAATAATTTTCTCCAATTTTTCAGAGAAGAACAGTAGTAACATTAATTAAACGATAAGATTATGATAGAGTGGAATAATTTAGGTTTCAACTATATGAAAACCAACACAATGGTATGTTCCCATTATAAAGATGGCAAGTGGAGTCCAGTTGAGAGCAGAACAGATGACAATATTACAATCAGTGCATTGTCTGCATCACTTCACTATGGCGTTGAGTGTTTTGAAGGCCTTAAGGCATTCAAATGCAAAGATGGCAAAATAAGAATCTTCAGACCAGACGAGAATGCAAAGCGACTTATCCGTTCAGCTACATACCTTGGAATAGCTGCACCAAGTGAAGAGATGTTCATTGAGATGGTTAAGCAGGTTGTTCTTGAAAATGCAGATTTTATTCCACCTCACGAAACAGGAGCATCACTATATATACGCCCTACCCTTATTGGAGTTGGCGCACAATTGGGTGTGAAACCTTCTGTTGAGTCTCTATTCATGATTATGGTTGCACCTGTTGGAGCTTATGCAGGTGGTATTGACAGCCCTGTGAAGGCCGTAATAGCACGTGAGTATGACCGTGCAGCATACAAAGGCAGCGGTTCGTACAAAGTAGGTGGAAACTATGCAGCTTCTATGTTCGCTGGAATGGAGGCTAAAAGAGCTGGATACCCTGGTGTTTTGTATCTCGACCCTAAAGAGCACAAATATATTGATGAGTTCTCTTCATCAAACTTCTTTGGTATTAAGAATAACACATATATAACACCTGATTCGCACACTGTATTGCCTTCAATCACCAACAAATCACTTGAGCAAGTTGCCAAGGATCTTGGTTACAAGACTGAGCGCAGGCCTATACCTGTAGAGGAGCTTGCAACATTTGAAGAGGTTGGAGAGTGCGGAACTGCTGTTGTCATTACTCCAGTAAACCAAGTGGATGACAAACCATCCATTGAGGGTTCAGAGTTCAATGCAGTATATAAATATGCAGCAGAGTGTGGCCCTGTAAGCAGAAAATTGTATGACACCCTTGTTGGTATACAAAAAGGAGAAATAGAGGATACACATAACTGGTGTGTTATTCTATAAGCGTCATACAAATAAGATTAAGAAAGCCCCAAAAGTTCTGATATTAACCCCAAAAGTTCCTGAAGAGGCTTTTGGGGTTTTCTTGTATAATAAATTATGGTCATATGCTGAGATTTATTAACTTAGTACCGTAATTGCAAAAGCATATAAAATCAAGAGTACAATTGCTCCTTACGTAAAAATAATCATAAAATGAACCATAACTCAAGATCAATCTTAAAAGGCGTTATCCTTTCACTATTATTTGCAGCACTTTTCATTCAAACAAACATATTTGCTCAAGATAGCAGAGCTACCTATAGCAAACTTGTCAATGAATTGTACAAGTATAGGGATTTGTCGGCCAATGATTTGATATTGAAGGCTGCCCTGCTCAGACAAGAGACTCCTTATGTGGCTAACACCCTTGAAAAGGGAGATAATGAGGAACTGATTATAAACCTCAATGAAACAGACTGCATTCTCTTTGTAGAATCATGTTTTGCTCTTGCACAGAGTGTGAAAAGCGGCGACACTTCATTTGTGAACTTCTGTGACAATATAAAGAACTTCCGTTATAGGAATGGAATAATTGACGGATATACAAGCCGCATCCACTACACAAGCGAATGGATCCTACAGGCCGAAGAGAGAGGTCTTGTAAAAGAGATGAGCAAAGAGATTGCAGATACCCCTCTCGATCAGAAATTCTCTTTCATGACCAGTAAGTCCGACAGATACAAACAGCTTAAAAACAATCCTTCAAATATTGCCAGAATTGCAGAGGTAGAGAGAGATCTTAACAACCACTCCTATTATTATATTCCCAAGTCAAAAGTTCCCCAATACCTTAACCAGCTGCAACCTGGTGATATGATTGGGTTCTGCACCTCCATAGAGGGACTTGACCTCACACATGTGGGTATTGTAATTGAACATAACGGCAAAAAAACCTTCATACACGCCTCAATGGACGCAATGAAGGTTGTAATAGACCACCGCACAATTGTAGAATACATCAACGGTATAAAGAGCAATATTGGTATAAGGATAATAAGGGGGGTATTCCAATAAATGCCTAATAAGGGGTATATTCCAATAAATGCCTAATAAGGGGTATATTCCAATAAATACCAATTGGAGATATCTGCTCTAAAAAACTATCGGGACAAATATTTGACTACGCCTACAATTTTTTGGTACACAAATACCAATCGGAGCATGTAATTCCATCCTGGTCACAACGCTCCTGTGCCTCCTCTGTGGTTATAGGAGAATGAAGAACAACTTCTTTTCCAGGAGACCAGTTAGCTGGAAGTGCCACATCATTGGCATCTGCTATCTGAAGTGCTATAATAACGCGCTTTATCTCATCAAAATTACGTCCAAGTACAAGCGGATAGTAGATAATTGCACGTATTATATTTTTAGGATCAATAAAAAAGACTGCACGCACACAAGCATTATTGCTCTCTCCCGGCATAAGCATACCATATAGATTTGAAACCTTCTTGCTCAAATCAACTATGATTGGAAAGTTTATATCTACATTTTTATTGCCATCCCACTCTATCTTCTCCTTAATGTTGCGAACCCAGGCAATATGGCTGCTCAAACTGTCCACCGACAGGCCAACTATCTTTGTATCAAGTTTCTCAAACTCATCCTGAAGATTGGCAAAAGCAATAAATTCAGTTGTACATACAGGAGTAAAATCTGCCGGATGACTAAATAAAATCTTCCATGATTGGCCATAATCCTGCGGAAAATTCAATTTGCCGTGTGTTGTCATGGCTCTGAACTCCGGAGCAGGATCGCCTATACGGGGCATTGACCAACACTCATTTGTTGTATTGTTTTGAATCTGACAGCTCATAACTTAAATTTAAATTGAGATTAAATTAATTAAGATTAAGAATAAATTTAGATAAACATACAACAAATATAACCTATATGATTGTTCAATATAAAAATATTGGAGTTAAATTTGTGATGGCAATTAGCAATTAGCAATTAGC
>JAFZFL010000054.1 GCA_017555925.1 Bacteroidales bacterium
GATGCAAGGTACTATCCAAAATGATATCTTGAAAGAGTTTATGGTGCGTAACACTTACATCTATCCACCTGAATTCTCAATGAGAATCATTGGCGATATTTTCGCTTACACTTCTAAATATATGCCTAAGTTCAACTCTATCTCTATCTCTGGTTACCACATGCAAGAGGCTGGTGCAACTAACGATATTGAGATGGCTTATACTTTGGCCGACGGTCTTGAGTATTTGAGAACAGGTATCAAAGCTGGTATTTCAGTAGATGCTTTTGCTCCACGTTTGTCATTCTTCTGGGCAATTGGTATGAACCACTTCATGGAGATTGCAAAAATGCGTGCTGCCAGAATGATTTGGGCTAAATTGGTAAGCCAGTTCAACCCTCAAAACCCTAAGTCATTGTCATTGAGAACTCACTGTCAGACTTCAGGTTGGTCACTTACAGAGCAGGATCCATTCAACAACGTGGCAAGAACTTGTATCGAGGCTATGGGTGCTGCACTTGGTCACACTCAGTCACTTCATACAAACGCATTGGATGAGGCTATTGCACTTCCTACAGACTTCTCTGCACGTATTGCACGTAATACTCAGATCTACATTCAGGAAGAGACTAACGTATGCCGTTCAATTGACCCTTGGGCAGGTTCATACTACATTGAGTCTCTAACTAACGAGTTGGCTCAAAAAGCTTGGGCTCATATTCAAGAGGTTGAGGAGCTTGGTGGTATGGCTAAAGCTATTGAGACCGGTATTCCTAAACTAAGAATTGAGGAGGCTGCTGCACGTAAACAGGCGAGAATTGATTCAGGCGAGGATACAATCGTTGGTATCAACAAATACAGATTGGAGAAAGAGGATCCTATTGAGATTCTTGACGTTGACAACGCTAAAGTACGCGAGCAACAGATCCAGAGACTTAAAGAGCTTAGAGCTAACCGCGATAATGCTAAAGTACAAGAGTGCTTGGCAGCTATCACCGAGGCTGTAAGAAACAAAACCGGCAACTTGTTGGAGCTTGCTGTTGAGGCAGCTAAGAACCGTGCATCATTGGGTGAGATCTCAGATGCTTGTGAGGCAGTTGTTGGCAGATATAAAGCAGTTATCCGTATGAATACAGGTGTATACTCTTCAGAGGTTAAAAATGACTCTGAGTTTGAGAAAGCAAAAGATATGGTTGCAGAGTTCGCTAAGAAAGAGGGCCGTCAACCACGTATTATGATTGCAAAACTTGGTCAGGATGGTCACGACCGTGGTGCTAAAGTTGTAGCTACAGGTTATGCAGACTGCGGTTTTGACGTAGATATGGGACCTCTATTCCAAACACCAGAAGAGGCTGCTAAACAGGCTGTTGAGAATGATGTTCACATTGTAGGTGTATCTTCTTTGGCTGCTGGTCACAAAACTTTGGTACCTCAAATCATTGAGGAACTTAAGAGATTGGGCCGTGAGGATATCATTGTTGTAGCAGGTGGTGTAATCCCGGCACAAGATTACGATGTTCTTTACAAAGCTGGTGCTGCTGCAATCTTTGGTCCTGGTACTCCAATCGCTTATGCAACTATCAAGATGATGGAGATGCTTAACCAAAAATTTGAGGAGTAAAAAACTCTTGCTTCAAGCAGAAACAATATCAGAAGAGGGTGGCCCCCAAAAAAAGGGCGGCCCTCTTACTTTTTTGACTATAATTGCTTACTGGTTTGTGGTCTTTGTATGTGGCTTTCGTTTATAGGGTTGTGGTTGTTGGTTTTCGTTTATAGGGTTGTGGTTGCGTGGGGGGTATGTATTGCTTTGTGAAATTCACCTGGTGACGGAATATGGCTTATACGCTCTGTGGAGAGGGTTGTGTCTCCAGGTGTAACCTTTTTGATGACACCAAGCGATGCAAGTGGCCCTACAGGTATCTGTGGCGAGGGTCGCGTCTCCAGGTGAATTTCATGAGGCTTAAATCGGGAGGGGGTTAGAGCAATTTTTTGATTTCTTCGAAAATCAGACCGCATACACGTGCAATTTGCTTAGGTGAGCTATTATAATTTGATTTTAATGTCTTAGCAAGAAGAATTCGCTGATTGGTAGTTAAATCTCTGATGGTGCATTTGCCAAACAGTTTGATCGCCAATTCGTTCCTGTGTTGGCGCATCTCTTGGATAGGGATGGTAAGGTGTGAAATTATTTCAGCTTTTGATTCTACATCTTCCTCTTTGCTTACACATAAGAAATAGTTATAGCTTTTGTGGGTCTTATAGATGGATTCAACTACTTCCCAAGCAACATAGTCACCAGGGAAAATCAAATCCCCAATTATGTGGGCCTCTCTTGAAATTAGCTGTCGGGTCCTTAATAATTGTTGTTTTTCTTTTATGTACAAAGATGTTAAGGATTGAAATGTGCTGCTTTGTTTCCAATGTGGAACTGTCCATTCCTGATCATTTCTAAAGTATAAGGCGCCACTGGACCAAGGGTAGTCAAAACAATTGTAACGCAGGCCTCCAACGGGAGCATTTTTAATAACATATGCTATTACAACCTTCAGATACAAATCAGAGTCAATAACTTGATGGCATACAGGCAAGTCACGTAATTTCTTGCTTTCACTATACATTTTGGATATATTCATTGATGTAAGGCGGATGTATTCATGCATAAATTTGTTGCAGGAATAGAATTCACCATAAATAACAAAATGAACATGGGTGTCCATTAATGTAAATGCCAATATTATGATGTCGTCGTATTTTTGGGTTAGTACAAAAATACGGTTCATCCCATCAACGAAATCTTGTCTGTTGATAAATAACTGGTCAACAGCGTTCCCGTCTGTAAAGAAGTGCCAACAATTTTTAATTTGAATTTTATTGCCTTTGATAAAAGGTCTGTTGATACCAAGGTCAGATTCAATCTGCTTGAGCAGGTCATTATCTATTTTCATCTCAATTTCTCACGCCTCTAGTGGCTGCCCTAAACAAGGAACGAATGCAAAAAAACGGCCAAACTCGTATCTTTTTGGGAAATCTCTAAATTTTCTAATAATAGTATCCCGACAGTTATCTTCTGGTCATGCGTTGTGGTTCGTGGAAACGCCATAGCGGTAGAGAGTGTATTCAGAAATTGAGAGGTTCATGGGTGGTGGTTTTGTGGTTTTGTGGTTTTGTGGGAACGCGGTTTTGTTGGGTTGTGGTTGCGTGGGGGGTATGTATTGCTTTGTGAAATTCACCTGGTGACGGAATATGGTTTATACGTTCTGTGGAGAGGGTTGCGTCTCCAGGTGTAACCTTTTTGATGACACCAAGCGATGCAAGTGGCCCTACAGGTATCTGTGGCGAGGGTCGCGTCTCCAGGTGAATTTCATGAGGCTTAAATCGGGAGGCTCAAATCATGAGCTGTCAAATCAGCAACTTGAAGAGTTAAGGCAAATACATTTGTGATTATTGTGAATTATTTTTAACTTCGCACTTTCAAAACTGAATTCAATATAGAATAGATATGATTTGCTGCCTACGACTGCTGGACTCTTTGCAACTGTTGCTCAATGTTTAGTTGGGAGGGGCTTTCGTATGTATTGTTAGAAGAAGTAGTAATAATTGGATATGCAAGGTGCTCCCGATATGTTTGGGGGCATCTTTTTTTTATTGTGTAGCCAGGTAATTGTGTGCGGATGAATGTTTGTATGATTGTGAGACCAGGTAATTGTGTGCAGATGGATGTTTGTATGATTGTGTAGCCAGGTGATTGTGTGGACGGATTATGGCGAATGCTTTTTGATTATGAGTAATTTTTAAAGATATTTTATTATGGACCAAAAAATTTATGTCTTTGACACCACTTTGCGAGACGGTGAGCAAGTTCCGGGATGTCAGCTTAATACAATTGAGAAGATTGAGTTGGCAAAGAGCCTTGAGGCTTTGAAGGTTGATGTTATCGAGTGCGGATTCCCAGTGTCGAGCCCGGGTGATTTTAATTCAGTTGTAGAGATTTCCAAAAATGTTATAGAGTCTACAATCTGTGCTCTTACAAGGGCTGTTGAAGCAGATATAGATGCTGCAGTAGAGGCTCTTCACTATGCAAAAAGAGGCAGAATTCATACAGGTATTGGAACTTCAGATCTGCATATAAAATATAAGTTCAATTCAAATAGGGAAGAGATTATTGAGCGGGCTGTTAAAGCTGTGAAGTATGCCAGAAGATTTGTAGGTGAGGTTGAGTTTTATGCAGAGGATGCTGGACGTACAGATAATGAGTATCTTGCAAGGGTTACAGAGGCTGTAATTGCAGCAGGTGCAACCGTAGTGAATATACCGGATACAACCGGATATTGTGCGCCATGGGAGTATGGAGAGAAGATTAAATATCTTATGAATAATGTTCCAAATATTGATAAGGCAATTCTTTCAACCCATTGCCATAATGATTTGGGTATGGCTACTGCAAATACAATTTCGGGTGTAATGAATGGTGCGCGACAGGTAGAGGTTACTATAAATGGAATTGGAGAGCGTGCAGGCAATACCTCATTGGAGGAGGTTGTAATGACTTTGAAGTGCAGAAAGGATCTTCCATTCTATACCGATGTGGATACAAGGAAAATTTATAGGAATTCCCGCCTTGTAAGTACACTTATGCGTATGCCTGTGCAGCCTAACAAGGCAATTGTTGGAAGAAATGCATTTGCCCACTCTTCAGGAATACATCAGGATGGCGTGCTAAAGAATAGGGAGAGCTATGAGATAATCGATCCTATGGATGTTGGTGTAAATGATTCTGTCATTGCCTTGACAGCCAGGAGCGGACGTGCCGCACTAAATCACCATTATGAGAGATTGGGCATAAATCTTACTCCTGAGGAGCTTAGTGCAGCTTATGAGAAATTCCTTCAGTTGGCAGATAAAAAGAAGGATGTTAATGACAGCGATCTTCTTATTATAGTTGGTGTTAACAGGAGTGAGGCAGCACGCAAGATACGTTTGAAATTCTTGCAGGTTATATCAGGAAAAGGTTCTGTTCCAATGGCTACTGTAAAATTGAA
>JAFZFL010000055.1 GCA_017555925.1 Bacteroidales bacterium
GAAACTATCCAACAGATGAGGAGACCCTTAACGAGCTTGCGGGCAGTCATCCGATTATAGAAAAGATATTGGATTACAGAGCTTTGAAGAAGTTGCTCTCTACTTATATAGATAATTTGCCAACACTTATTTCTACCACTACAGGCAAGATACATACAACATTCAATCAAGCCATAACAGCTACGGGCAGATTGAGTTCAACCAATCCTAACCTGCAGAACATTCCAATAAGGAGTGAAAGGGGTAAGGAGATAAGAAAGGCCTTTATTCCGTCGCATTCCGACGGGTTTATAGTGTCTGCAGATTATTCGCAGATAGAGTTGCGCCTGATGGCCCATATGAGTGGTGATGCTGATCTGATTGATGCCTTCAACAGGGGAATGGATATTCATACGGCAACTGCTGCAAAGATTTTTGGTGTAACTGAGGGTGAAGTTACAAAAGAGCAGAGGAGCAGGGCTAAAGTGGCAAACTTTGGAATTATATATGGAATATCTGCATTTGGTTTGTCGCAACGTTTGGGTATGAGCAGGAGTGATTCAAAGGCTTTGATTGAGGAGTACTTCAGAAACTATCCGCGCGTGAGGGAGTATATGGACAATATGATTGCAAAGGCTAGGGAAGAGGGCTATGTTGAGACCATCTGTAACAGACGGAGATATTTGCCTGATATCAACTCCCGTAATGCAGTTGTGAGGGGATTCAATGAGAGAAATGCAATTAATGCACCACTGCAGGGTAGTGCTGCCGATATAATTAAAATGGCAATGATAAACGTTTACAAACGTTTGAAAATGGATAATTTTGTCAGTTCTATGGTATTGCAGGTACATGATGAGCTTGTGTTTGATGTTGTAGCCAATGAAAAGGAGAGGCTTGAGAAGATGGTTAAGGAGGAGATGGAGAGAGTGCTGGCGTTAATCGTGCCGCTTATAGCGGATTGCAATGGAGGCAAGAACTGGCTGGAGGCGCATTAGACAGGATTTATGGAGAATCTTACAGATAGAGAACTTGTGAATATGGCCAGGAATGGCGAACAGAGGGCCTTTGCTGTACTTATGGAGAGGTATGGCAAGGGGTTGTCAATTCATATTGGCGAGTATATGTCGGGATACAGAAGCCGGGGTGTTGAGATGGCAGAAGAGCCTGAAGATATTTGTCAGGAGGCATTCCAGAAGGCATTTGCCGGTATTTCTGGTTATAATCCCCAATATGAGTTTTCTACCTGGTTGTATACTATAGGAAAGAATTGCGTAATTGATTATATAAGAAAGAGAAAGGTTCTGGTTGATGCCGGCATAACAGGCGAAACTGCAGAGACTATCTCAAACTACGGGGGCGATATGGAGAATTCTCCCGAGGATGAGATGATCAGCAATCAGGAGTATTCAATCTTGCTTAAATATATATCGGAACTTGAAGAGAAATACCGCAATGTTGCAATGATGCGTTTCATTAACGAGCTGGCTTATGAGGAGATTGCGCAAAAACTTGATATGCCGCTCAATACTGTACGCACAAGATTGAAGAGGGCAAAAGAGATGTTGGTAAAGAGAATTGATTACAAGTAACTATTAACGGACAGGAAACAGGAAATTTATTATGGAAGAGTTGATTTTTGGATATTTCCCAAATTTGAGTGAGAGACAGAGAGAGAGGATAAAAATGCTTTTTCCTCTTTATAAGGAGTGGAATGAAAAGATAAATGTGGTAAGCCGCAAAGATATAGATAAGTTGTATCTGCATCACGTGTTGCATTCGCTGGCTATTGCAAAGTATTATAGTTTTCCTGCCGGTACAAAAATTATGGATGTGGGTACAGGAGGCGGATTCCCCGGTATTCCTTTGGCAATATTGTTTGAGGAGTGCGAGTTTGTGCTTGTAGACTCAATAGGTAAAAAGACTAAGGTTGCACAGGCTGTAGCTGATGCCTTGGGATTGGAGAATGTAAGAGTAGTAAATGGAAGGGCTGAGCAGGTTAATGAAACATTTGATTTTATAGTTTCGCGGGCTGTTACAGAACTGAAGGGATTTTTGCCTTGGGTCAAAGGAAAATATACACAGGGTATACTTTATCTTAAGGGCGGAGACATTACCTGGAATCAGGATCCTTTAAAGCGTGGCGCTCTGTTGCAGGAGATAGATATGGCTGCAAAAACCAATAGAATCAGCAGGGAAAATATAATGATTGCAGATATAAAGAACTATTTTACAGAAGATTTCTTTGAGGAGAAGCGTATAATACATATTTTCAAGAATCCTAACGAAAAATAATTTTGCAGATTAAAAGGAAAATGTTACCTTTGCCGTCCCAAACAGAAAATTATAAAATTGTCATAATATGAAACGCACATTTCAACCATCACAACGTAAACGCCGCAACAAACACGGATTCCGTGAGCGTATGTCTACTCCTAACGGAAGAAGAGTTCTTGCAGCACGTAGAAGAAGAGGTCGTAAAAAATTGACTGTATCTTCAGAGGATTTGTATTAGAAATTAATTGAATAGACATTTCTAAAAGCAATAAAGACGTTCCCAAAAGGAGTGTCTTTTTTGTTATGTCTATACCTGACTGCACATCACAGGCCGCCGTTGATATCTTCTGTCACTGACCGGTTTCCTCCACAAAGCACCCCTCCTCTGTGGATATCTCCTGTCACATATATTTTTCAGGATGTTTAATTACAGTTGATACACTTTTAGATTGAGCATTCTTAGCCTTTACTTCAAGTGGTACACACTCCCCTTTTAGTCCCAAAATACATTTTCCAAACGACTTTTTACCTCATTTCAAATGACCTGGTTGCTTTGTTGAAGTGCATGTTGGGGTTTGAAAAGAGTTTTTCAAATGCTCCTTTTTCCATAATGGCCGACGGAGTGTCGTTATGGAAGCCTTCTGATGTCATGAGCCATATTTTGTCGCACATATCTATTGCGAGCTGCAGGTCGTGGGTTGAGAAGATTATGAGTTTGCCTGTTTTGTGGGAGATCTCCTGCAATAGTTTGGTAATGGTAAATCTGTTGGCAATATCAAGGAATGCAGTAGGCTCATCAAGAATGATAATTGAGGAGTCCTGGACAATTGCTGCCGCTATGGTTGCGCGCTGGTATTCGCCATCGCTCAAGCCATAACTGTTGCGTTCCTCAAAGCCCTGCAGCCCAACCATTTCAAGCGCACGGGTAATTCGCAGGTTGTCATCTTCTGTTATTGTGCCAAGCCAGTTTGTCTTATAGTAGCAGTTAATGCTCAGCATATCTTTAACTGTAAGGTGGTTGGCTCTTTCTGTATGTGAGGCAACAAATGAGATCATCTGGGAGAGCTCTTTGTTGCTGAAATCTGAAATTTTACGGTTGTTGAAAAGAATTTCGCCCCTGTTGTTGAGTTTTGGGTTGTTCTCTTTTGCTTCAAATATTGGTTGGATGCCTGCAATAGTCTTAAGCAGAGTGCTTTTGCCACGGCCATTGGAGCCTATAAGGGCTATAAACTCACCTTCAGATGCGGTTGCGTTTATATTCTCAAAGATAACCTTTTTCTCTTTGTCGTTTGAGAATCCCAGTGTGAGGCTCTTTATTTCAAGCAGGCTTTGTTCCATCTTGTGTAACTTTATATTGATTTCTTTTTCACACTCTGTTTTTTACAATTATATAAAGTATAACAGGTATGCCCAACAGTGCGGCTACCGTATTGATCGGAATTACTGTGCCTGAACCGGGAACTTGTGACAATATGTCTGCCAGAAGCATTACAATGGCTCCTGTAAAGGCTGTTGCAGGAAGCAGTACTTTATGGTTGGCATTTTTAAACAGGAATCGTGAAACATGAGGTACTGCAATTCCAATAAAGCCTATTGGCCCGCAGAATGCTGTTACACTGCCTGCCAACAGTGTTGTGGCAATGAGTATACGTATTTTTATTGCTTTTACATTCAACCCTATGGCAGCTGCATGCTGTTCGCCAAGGAGCAGTGCGTTAAGGTCTTTTATATTGTAAATGGAGAGCAGAAGTCCGCACATAACCATAGATGCCAGGATGGCAAGTTGTATATTGCCAAGACCTGCAAAGCTTCCCATTGTCCAGAGTACATACATTTTTAGTGATGTTGCACTGGTAAAATATTGCAAAAGACTGATTAAGGCACTTGCCACACTGCCGGCCATAATTCCAAATATAAGCAGTGAGAGGTTGTCTTTAAGTTTTTTCGACAGAGATATTATTAGCATTGTAAGTATAAATGCTCCGGCAAAAGCCGCACCTGCCACACCAAAAATCTGGAAGAAGGGGTGATTCATATCAATGCCAAGAAGCGATCCTCCCATAACAAAAATTGCAACACCGAGTCCGCTTGCCGCGCTTATGCCAAGAATATAGGGGTCTGCCAGGGGATTCCTGAAGAGTGTCTGCATCTGAAGTCCGCAAACGGAGAGTCCAATTCCTGCCAAAAGGGCCACTATGGCTTTAGGAAGCCTGAAATTGAGGATAATATCTCTAATATAGGTATCAGACAAACTGTCGGGAAGAGAATTGGAAGAGAAGAGAGTATTTAAAATATCCTTTACAGGTATAGCTACTGCTCCCGACAGAATGTCGGCAAAAAAGCAGCACAAAAGGAGTGCTACAAAGAGAAAGTAATATTTTACACTCTTTTTCATTGTGGCAAAGTTAAAAAAAATTAAATTTGTGCCCGAATTTTAGAGACACATATAAAGAATAAAATTATGAGAAAGAAAATTGTAGCCGGAAACTGGAAAATGAACACCGTGATCCCTGAAGGTGTTGAGTTGGCTAAAGAGGTTGTAAAAGAGGCTGCTGCTGTTCCAGCAGATGTAAAATTGATTTTGGGAGCTCCATTTGTTCACCTGACATCTGTTGCTGCTGTTGTTGGCGGTACATCTGTTGCTTTGAGCGCACAAAACTGTGCAGATGAGGTTAAGGGTGCATATACAGGTGAGGTTTCGGCAAAGATGTTGGCTTCTGTTCCTGTTGAGTATGTTATTTTGGGCCACTCTGAGAGAAGAGAGTATTATGGTGAGACCAATGAGAAATTGGTTAAGAAGATAAATTTGGCTTTGGCTGAGAATATTGCTCCAATCTACTGTGTAGGTGAGAAATTGGAGGAGAGAGAGGCTGGCCAGCACTTTGAGGTTGTTGCCTCACAAATTAAAGAGGTTTTGTTCTCTTTGAGCGCAGAGCAGATGAAAAACGTTGTAATTGCATACGAGCCGGTATGGGCAATTGGAACAGGTAAAACTGCAACAAGTGAGCAGGCTCAGGAGATTCACGCTTTCATAAGAGCAACTTTGGCAGAGCAGTTTGGCGAGTTGGCAGAAGAGATCTCTATCCTTTACGGAGGTAGCTGCAAACCTTCAAATGCTAAAGAACTATTTGCTCAGAAGGATATTGACGGCGGTCTTATTGGTGGTGCTTCTTTGGTTGCTTCAGACTTTGTAGCTATTGCAAAGAGCTTCTAACAGAAGATATATATTCTAAATGTCATAGAGCAATATTGGAGCTGTACAGCCTTTGGGCATGTACAGCTTCTTTTTTATAGATTATTGGCTATCTTTGCAAAGGATAATCAATTATTCCGTATCTGATTGATACACAAATAGCGAATGCTATGATAGAAAGTTGTTGGTAACGATTTGGCAACTTTGAGATTACACCAATCTTCTGCATTATGCTTTGTCAAACAACTCTAATACAAAAGTAGCCAAACTTCTTGATTGAACAAAGAGTTTGGCTACTTTTTAAACTATATCTTATTAATAATCCATTTCCCAGAGTTTCCGCCTTCACGAATCAATACCCCTTTTTCTCGTAATAGGTCTGTTATCTTTCTAACTTGACGTTCACTGATTTTTAATCGTCTAGATAGTTCTGCTCTTGAAATTGACGGAGTTTCGTTTATCGCTTCCAATAGTTTCTCTTCGTCCGTTGGAACGCTTTGGAACGCTGTTGGATCATTGTTGGAACGCCTTGGATCACCTTCTTCATTTACGCGCCAAATGACAACTCTAAAATCTTCTTCTTGATAAAACTCCGGAATTTTCAGCCCATATTCGCGACATTTGTTTATTATATCTTCTGTTCCGGTACCCACCTTTTCAATATAACCATTCCAATACATTGGGTCGGCAAGTAGCGGATTAGCAGGTAAAGATTTATGAGGACCATGCAACTTCTGTACTGTCAATCCATATGGCAATGTGCCAGGATTCCAAACCTCTAATCTGTCACGAAACAACATCACCTGAACACTAGCATTACTTGTATAATCTCTATGACATACAGCATTTACTATGGCTTCTTTGACAGCATCAATAGGTAATTCAGGACGTGTCGGTATATCCGCTTTCTCTCCTTCAGCACGTGTTCCGACCCAATTATTGATGCGGCTCATCACAA
>JAFZFL010000056.1 GCA_017555925.1 Bacteroidales bacterium
AAAAGTGAAGATGATGACTGGATTGGAAAAACATTTTTCCACAAGTCGTTGGGAATGCGCTTTACTGCAGACTGGTGCGGTTATTGCCCAATGATGGCAACAGCATTTGAAGATGCAAAAAAACAGTTGCCCGGCAATCTTGAGGTGCTCAGTTTGCACGCAAGTGGAGGGTTGCATTCTCCAGTATCTGAGTCTTTGGCCAACCAGTTTGAAATAAGCGGTTTCCCTACCGGATATGTTGATGGCAGGGTTGAAATTCCAAATTACAGTAACATTTCATATACAACCCAAACAATTGTAAGGGAAGTTGGAGTTACAGAGGCAAATTATGAAACTGTAACCGGAGCAAGCTGGAGCTCTGCAATATCGGGCAACAAGGTGTCATTGAATCTGAGAGTATATTTTAAAGCTTCAGGTTCATATAAGGTTTCAGCCCTGTTGGTTGAGGACAATATTGTAGGATACCAGAATGGTGCATCAGACAGTTATGTGCATAAAGATGTGGTAAGGGCAGCTTTTACCAATGCTCTTGGGGAGAAATTAGCTGCTGTTTCAGGTCAGGTACATAGTATGGATTACACAATAGATATCCCGGCCGGATGTAATAAGGCTAATCTGAGGATTGTAGTTTATGTGCAGAAGGAGGAACCGTCGGGAGCATATTATGTTAATAATGCTGCTTCTGCGGCTGTAGGCAAACAACAACCTTTAATGATAAAATCAGATAAAACAGGAGAAGTTGAGGGAATAGTGCCGGATGATGATATTCCATATAACAATTAGGAGTTATGAAAACATTATACAAGGTTATATTTTTTGCAACAATGCTTGCAATGATTGTAGGGTGTAAAAAAGATGAGATGGTCTTTGAAGTTTCCCAATATGAACTTACGGCAATAATGGAAGATGACGGTCATACAAAAACAACCCTTTCAAGTTTGCAGAATGGAATATATTATCCTTTATGGAGTTTTGGGGATGTGATTGCGGTATATGTAGATGGTGACAAGGATCCGGTAAGTTACACACTGGTTCAGGGTGATGGGAGAACTGATGCAGTGTTTAGCGGGCCAAAGGCAGGAAGCAGCTATGTGGCAATTTATCCTTTCAGCGCAGCTGGGGAGTTTGTTGATGGAACTGTCTCATTAACATTGCCTGCGGTGCAGAATTATGTTGCAGATTCTTTTGGTCCCGACAGTTATCCTATGATAGCGCAAGGAACCTCAGACTATCTTTCTTTTAAAAACCTGTGTTCTGTAATGAAGATTTCAATTACAGGTGAAACTGTAATAAGTTCAATAACATTGCAGGCAAAAGATAAGAATACGTTTTTGTCGGGAGCAGCTGAAGTTGGCTGCAATTATGATGAATCTCCCCAATTGCGAATGCTGGGGGGAGGATCAAACACTGTAAGATTGGAGTGTGGAGGAGTAGAACTTGATAAGGATAGGGCAACCGATTTTTATATTTCAATTCCAGCCCAAACTTATAAAGGGGGATTTGACATTATAATTGAAACGATTGCAAGTACAATTGTAAATAGTGTATCTTCCGACCTTGAATTCAAGCGTGCCAGAATAAGGCATTTGAAAGGGATGGATTTGAAACCGGACTATTATACATCATCTGACTATTCATTGGATGGGACATATGTGCAGTTGCAGAGGGCAACTGAGGGTAATGGTATAGACATAGTTCTGATGGGTGACGGTTATAGTGACCGTCAGATAGCGGAGGGCAGTTATTTTGCAGATATGCTGTATGTTTATGACAATCTGTTTACAAAAGAACCATACAAGTCATTTTCTCATTTGTTTAATGTGACTTATGTGAATGTTGTTTCAGCTACAGAGGGGTTTGAATACAGCAAGACTGCCTTAAGTTGTGAATTTGGAGAAGGAACACAGGTGAGCGGAAATAACAATGCCGTTTTCTCATATACGCAAAAAGTGATTGGGGCCAGCAGAATGGATGATGTTTTGATGGTGGTTGTCCTTAACTCAGACAGATATGCCGGAACGTGCTGGATGTATTATCCTTCAAATTCAGGGACAGATTATGGCAAAGGACCAGCTGTTGCATATTTCCCTAAAGGTGGAGGAGGAGATACTTTTGCAGAGCTTCTGCATCACGAGGCCAATGGACACGGTTTTTCAAAACTTGCAGATGAGTATGCATACGAATCTAATGGTACCGTGTCAACTGAAAAAGTTGAGAGTACAAAGAGCCAGCAGAGTTTGTTCGGATGGTGGAAGAATGTGGATTTTACCAATGATCCTGCTCAGGTAAGATGGAAGAAATTTTTGGAGGACAGCCGTTATTCCAATGAGGGATTGGGTATGTTTGAAGGTGGTCTCACATATTGGAGTGGTGTGTGGCGTCCAACTGTAAACAGTATTATGAATGACAATAGGGGTAGTTTTAATGCCCCTAGTAGAGAGGCTATCTACTATAAGATACACAAATTGGCATATGGTAGTGCGTGGGAATATGATTTTGAGAAGTTTGCAGAATATGATGCGGTAAATTGCAACAGTGGAGGCGGAAATTCAAATGCAACAACCAAGGTGGTTCCATTACGTCCTTTGCCGTTGTTGCATCCTCCTGTAGTGGTTGAAAAGAGTTGGACAGATGTGGTTAAATGTGATTTTTAGATAATGTGTCTGATGAAGAAATTATTTCTGTTTGCAATAGCAATTTTGGGCAGTATTATATTGAATGCCCAGCAGTTGCCCGATGTTAAGGTTCAGGATAAAAAAGGTAAGTTGGTTTCTGTAAGGAATTGGGTTGACAACCAGACACCTTTCATTGTTTCATTCTGGTCTACTACCTGCAAACCTTGTTTGAAGGAGCTGGATATCATAAGTGAGAATTTTGATGACTGGAATGACCAGACTCCTTTTAGGGTTATAGCAGTTTGCATAGATGACAGCCGTTCTGTAGCCAGGGCTAAAGCTCTGGCTGCTGGAAGTGGATGGGATATGCTGGAGGTTTTTTATGATGTGAATTCAGACTTTAAGCGTGCAATGAATGTAGCAATGGTGCCTCACGTTTTTGTATTTGACAAGACAGGCAAACAAGTTTATGCGCATACAGGGTACAAGCCGGGTGATGAAATGGAGTTGATAAAGATTATAGGCAGATTATAATGGCAAGGATTTTTAAGGTATTTCTTTTTACGGTTCTGTTTGTTGCTGGAGCAGAGGGAACTGTATATGCGCAGGGTACTTT